>CAYIGO010000020.1:0-4001 GCA_964362965.1 uncultured Gammaproteobacteria bacterium
TAAAATACACCCCATCCAAATCAAATGTAATCGCCTTAATCATCTCATGATTATAGCAAAATTCAGCGTAATGCCCCTCTCTTAGATTAAGAGAGGGGGATAGGGGTGAGTTATGTGTTATACTTTATGTATGTCATCTTTTGGAAAATATCTGCTCATTATTTTGTCAGTTTGGGTTGGGGTTTACGCTTATGGTAAGTTTGGACCTGGTTTTCCCATTACATCAGTCGTCACCCAAAAGACTGATTTGTTTACTGTCAGCGGTGAGGGAAAAGTCACAGTTACTCCAGATGTGGCCATCTTCAATCTAGGCATGACTACTCAGAAAAACTCTGTCAAATTGGCGCAAGCAGAAGCCAATACTGTAGTCAACGCTCTTACTAAAGCCGTCAAAGAGTTTGGTGTTAAAGACACTGATATCAAAACTACCAATTATTCTGTCTACCCAAATTATGATTATCCCAAGATTTCCGGATACACCGTCAATATTAATTTGATGGTTACAGTCCGAGACATTGATAGGGTCAACGATATCTTAGACAAAGCCGCATCTCTTGGGGTAAACTCTGTCGGTAATATTCAATTTACAGTTGATGAACAAAAGCTTAAAGAACTGAATAAGGAAGCTCGGTTGAAAGCAATAAAAGACGCTAAAGAAAAGGCCGAAGAATTGGCTGGCTTGTCTGGAATGACTCTTGGAAAAATTGTCAATATTCAAGAAGGATCAAACAGATTATATCCACAGCCGATGTATGCCAAAGCTGAGATGATGGCTGGTGGAGGGGGAGCCGAAGTTCAACCTGGATCAACAGACGTTACGTCTTCCGTAACTCTATTTTACGAAACACGCTGAGCGAGCATAAATTGCCTCTCGCGAAGTCTATCTGGAAGCCTTTTGAAATGCCGTTTGTAAGTAATGGCAACTAGAGTCTCAATAAATTCCGGATATGACCAGTCCAAAGCTTTCACAGACCGCCAGCACTCACTCTCATTATCACTTCCCAAATGTGGATTGACATTCATATCAATGATATAAGGCATATTTTTATTGTCTAATCTGATATCAAAACGGACCACGTCTACACAACCCAATATTTTGAAGGCAGACTTCACCAGGTCATCAATCTTTATCATTACTTTTTTTGGCAGTACGACTGGACAAAGCAACGGAGCGTCCCAATATTCCCAAGAAGAGTTGTTCCATTTGGCATTATAGGTATAGACGTTCCAGTTGTCCTTAAACTCACCTTTATAATTTACTTGGGCATACGGCAAGGGAATGATGTGCCGTTTATTTCCGATTACCGTGACATGCAATTCGAGACCTTCAATATATTCTTCTACCAATATTTCTCCGCCGTATTTTTTAAACAAATATTTTGCCTGATCGGCCATTTCTTTGTGATCAATTACTACTGAATCCTGAGTGATACCAGCGCTGGCGTGTTCTCCGGCAGGCTTGACAATAAGTGGAAAATTTAAGCCTCTGAAGTTTGCAATATTTCCGTGTTTTCTAATTACCCGAAATGGGGGAGTAGCTAAACCATAATTTAAAAGTCTGCGTTTCATCTTTATTTTAGACAGAGAATAGGGGATAAGCCTAGAACTAAAACCAAGCTGGGCTCTGTGAAGCAATTCGAGATTGTGCCCCACTTTGGCCCAGAGTTTCCAATCGGTATTTTCATCTTCAATCCAATTTATTACCACATCCCCCGGAACCCTTAAGGCTTTCTTCCAGTTATAGGCAGTCGTCTCAAACATCCGTACTTTATGTCCACACGAAGTCAGAGCCTCATTCATCTGCATGGCCACTTCGATCGTATCTGGGTCATAAGTAGTGTAGAGAATTGCCACACTTATGGGGTAATCAATGCTTAAGGGCGTCATTTACAATATGAGTAAGTAACGATTTAAAGTCAGTGAAACCTGCTTTTTTAGCAGAATGACATAAAGCATTATCATCATCCCAATCTATTCCTGGATTATTGTTTATTTCCAAGATAAAAAATTCTTCTCCTCGAACCCTAATATCTATCCGACTATAGCTTCGACCTCCAAGACCCAGATAACATTCCTGGGATGATTGAATAATTCTTTGTTTTAGGTTTTCTGAATACTCTTCAAACTCAGCCCAATTGGAATTCATTTTATTTGTCCACTTAGCTTCGTGGCTCAAAATTGATGTAGGTTTGTCAAAGATAATTCTATCTGGTGGTAACACCCAATGAGCCCCATCTTTATCAATTACACTCACGTGGACTTCCTCACCGTCTATAAATTCTTCAACTAATATTGGCATATCATACTTAGATCTTAGATCTAAGAGCTTGGACCTTAGATCTGTCGCATTAAAAACAACATTTGTTTCATCCAAGCCAATGCTACAATGCTCCTGAGCTAGTTTTGTAATCACCGGGAATTGTAGTGTGTTTGCAATAAACTCTTTGTCATAAATCTGATACTTTGGTGTGGGAATATTTAAATCAATCAGCTTTTGCTTCATCAATATTTTATCGCACGACAGTTCATAACCAAATCTTTTTGATCCCGTATAGGGCAACTTCATTTCATCCAAGATGTCCAGAACTTGAAGTGCATATTTAGTCTCATATCCCGTCCATTCAATTAGGTTAAACACCACATCAGCTTTAATTGATTTGACATTTGTAATTTGAGATTTAGTTATTGGAAAGAGAGTCGCACCCAAAGCTTCAGCTACTTCTTGTGCGCTTTTTTTTGTGTCCTGCTCTGAAGGCTCGTCACTATCAGATGTGTTGTATATGACCGTAATGTTCATTGTGATATTTATTGATGGTTATAGTATCAACAATGAATCACACAATGTCAATGATTTTTTATGGCTTCATCTGGTCAATAAATTTTTATTTTGAAGCCGTTAATTATTAAAAAGAAAATATGATAAACCACAACAGGATAAAAATGCAATTGCGATAACACCAACAATTACAACTCCTATAATATTATCTATAGTATCTACTGAGACCCCTCGTCCATATTCAGTGACAATAATTTTACTTTCTTTTCCGGTTATATCAGATTGATTGAGCATATAGGACATGGATAACAGTATATTATCAATTAATTTATAAATAGCAATAGGGCAGGGGATTGGTCCCCTATTTTAGGGGATGATATTTACTATGGGTCTCTTGGGCAAATTTATCAGAGGCATGGACATAGCGAGTTGTGGTATCCAGAGATTCATGGCCAAGAAGTATTTGAATGGCAGCCGGATTAGCCCCAGATTCAGCCAAATATGTGGCAAATCCATGTCTTAGACTATGCGCCGATGTGGGCACAATAATTCTCAGTTTTTCTTTATATTCCTTGATCTTCATCTGCAAATAATTTGGCGATACCCTATTTGTAGCTTTACCGGCATTGGCGCCTCTTAGTGACACAAACATGGCAGGACAAGTATCCTGACGGACACTCAGATACTTCTCAAGTACTTTTATAGCCCTGTCAGTCAGATAGACAAATCTTTCTTTGCGTCCTTTACCGCGAACAAATAATTTTCCGGTACCATCCAGCTGATCACGGTTTAAAGATACCAGCTCCGAAATACGCATTCCGGTTGCCAGCAAAACTTCCAACATGCAGCGGTTTCGCATTCCCACAAAAGAATTCTTTTCGGACATTTCAGGATATTCGACCAGTCTTACCAAATCATGAAGTTCTGCCACTTGTCCGTGTTTTTTATCGGTCTTGACCATATGGATTGCATCTGGTGGAATCGGGACCGGCTTGTCCATTTCAATCAAGTACTTCAGGTAACTTCGAAGTGATGATAATATCCTGTTGATTGAGCGTGGCTCGAGCTTACGAGGCGCTGTAGTGCCCCCAAACGGCTGTTTTCGTTCACGGCTTGTTAGATAGACCTTAAACCTATTGATATTCTGCTTAGACAGGTCAGAAAATGAAATTTTTTCTTCTTCCAAAAAATTTTGGAGTTGTTTCAAATCCTGCTCATAATTGTA
>CAYIGO010000020.1:4101-9279 GCA_964362965.1 uncultured Gammaproteobacteria bacterium
GTACAGTAACTGAGCATTAGGGATATTATACTCAGTTCTGGAGGTCTTGTCAATGGGTACGCATCAGCGCCAGAGTAGAGTGTTTTTATTGTTCTCCGTTCTTCTCCTCCCTCTAATTTCTAATATCTAATTTCTAATATCTAAATACCCACTTCTCCAACATCAAACTTCTACCTTCTAACTTCCGATCAGCAGTTATCCACAGTTCGTGCTCAGGACACGTATCAAACTATATCATTAGCCTCATTATTTATCCTATAGTATCCTATAGTCTTGTGAAAACTCCCCTCTCCCCTTGTGAAAATGTTACTTTTTATCTCCTGAAGGCTGCGATGCCTCTATCCCCGACACCCCGAATCTCCACCATGTTTTTCTTTTTGATTTTTGTTTTATATTTTTTTGTTTTACTTCTTTTGGTTTTTTTTCCAACACAATATCGTCTGCTGAAGATAATAGTCCAAACTGAGTGACTGTTTCATCATTCCCACTACCTGCATTACCACCATTATTATTAAAGAACATTAAGCGTAATTGTTTTTCCAAATATTTTAGGGGGTCTTTACCCTGATCTCTGATTGAAATCCCCAAGACTTCAGCACTTTGTACTCGCTCTTTTAGCGTATATTTTATATAAGAGATGTAACTAGGACAGTTGACAAAACTACGAGACCGACTATCACATACTCCCAGACAGTATTTTTAAAAAGTCTCTGGGAAAAGTGATGCGATGAGAGACCTAAGAAACAATATAGCATAGATGTCAAGAAGAGTGAAGAAGTAGAGATAGTAGTCGGCCAAAAGGAAATAGAAATAGAAAGCATGCTCATTAATAGGGCTATAACAAGGGAATATAGGACAATCTTGATATTGAGGGTCTCCCCCACTTCCACTGTCCACAATGCGGGAATTGAAAGAAGTAAGCTCGCAAATAATATTAGAATTGACGAGCCAAAGATAGGAAACCTAAATGAAACTATAGTATCAAAAAGTAAAAATCCGGACAAAAGAGTCATGACAAGAGAAACCGTCTGCGCTGCCCGGAGCAATGCGATTGTGCGTATCGCAGCTACAGAAAATATATTGCCAGACAATAGAAGGGCATAATGACCTATGGCAAATAAAGTAGCCAAGACTATTCTTGCCAACCAGACTTCTGGAAGCAAAATAAAAAACCAGCCAACTGCCCCAGTAAACACTGCTTGAGGGAGAAGTACAGTAAGCCACTCTACTCCACCCAAGCCTTCAGACAAGCTCCAAGCAGATAATAGATATGAAATACCACACAACAAAAATATCAAGACATAACGCCACTCAAGAGGAGCAGCCTGAGCCAAAAGAATTCCAAGCGTTATCACAACCGATGAGATGACAAATTTCTGACGTTTACGCATAATTCGTCGAGATTTTGGAAACATCCTCCAAACTATCTAACTTATCTAAGATCGCTTCTATTTTTGCTTGAATTTCCGGATCTGTTATTTCAACAGTATAATTTGGTTCTGGAGTAAAAATATAACTTACTGAACCCATACTCCCCAGGGTTCCCCCGCTCTTTTCCAGAATCGTCCTCACCTCTTGGGCAAAACGTAATTTACTGTCTGTCAATCCATCAATCATAACTGCAACCCCTCCAGGTAAAAACCCTTCGAACCGAACTTCTTCCAAAGCTGCAGCATCTACCCCTGTTGCTCTGTCAATAGCCCTTTTGATATTTTCTTTGGGCATATTGATACTCTTGGCTTTTTCTATTGCCAATCTCAATTTATATTCTTCATGACTTTTGGCAGCAATAGTTATTGCATGAGCATATTTAGTAAATGCCGCTCCCCTCTTATTATCATTGACTGCTTTATCTCTGTGTATTGTTGCCCACTTGGAATGCCCGCTCATATGCTATATTATAGCTTATGGAAAATTTGGCTATCAAGGCAGCTTTGACCGGAAATTGGAAGATTGCTGTCAAACTAAACTTACAGATTTTAAAGACCTCACCTCGTGATATCGAGGCTTTAAATCGACTTGCCCGTGCCTATTTTCAGACCGGGTTTAAGACAAAATCTACCGAGACCTACAAAAAAGTCCTCAGAATAGACAAATTTAATACAATAGCAATAAAAAACCTCCAGCTTGTTACAACCTCAAAAATTGAACGAGGGGTGCGCCAAACTTCAATCATTTCATCTGCCCCGATGTTTCTAGAAGAGCCTGGAGTCACAAGAACATTGACTTTGGTGCGTCCCAGTGAACCAAAAATATTATCCCGGATGCACCCGGGAGATCCAGTCAAAATAGCACCTCGACAGCACTGTGTAGCCGTAACTACCGTCTCTGGCCACAACCTTGGGCGCCTTCCCGAAGATCTAGCTGCCAGAATGCAACAATTTATCAAAGCCGGTTCTACATTTACAGCTTGGGTGAGATCCGTCGAATCTGCTAATTTAAAGATATTTATAAGGGAAAGTAGCAGAGCCTCCAAATTCAAGGATACTCCACCCTTTCCAATGACTGAGAAGCTTACTTATGCTGCCTTTACTCCACCTGAGTTGGTCCACACTGAAAAACCGGATGTATCCTCAACAGAGGACCAAGACCAGGCAATAATGAAGAGCGGGGAAGACATAGAGCCAGAAGAATCAACCGAACAATAATTTGGCAATATCCTGACCTAAATCTATTTTTATATCCAAGTCGAGTTTTTCATCAAATACTTCCTCACAATCAAATGTTTTATTGATATGGCGAAATCCTGACAATTTGACAGTCTTTGGAGAAACAAAAATCCGGCACTTGGTCAAATTATCGCTTGTAGATGTAAGTTGCCTGACTCTTATTCCCATCGATTCCAACATTCGGGCACCCTTTGCTCCCAATCCCGTAATTGATGTAGTGTTGACTAGGCTTACAGCCAGCCCTTGTTTTATTATTTCTGTCGATGCAAACCAATCTTGACCCTTGAGATACCAATGTGGTGTCATCTGGTATTGTTCTACTCCGTCAGTCGTTTTTTGAAGAGTAACCAAACCAGTATCTACTAAATTAATTGATTTTAATACGCTGGTACGTTTGTGATTATAATATCTAAGTTTGTCCCAAATACTCAAATCGTCAAAGTGATATAAGTTGACAATAGCCAAATGCCATTCTAGAGATTTGGTAATCCACGTACGTGTCCCAGCAAGGCTAATTTTAGAGGCAAGCCAAGTACCTCGCCCCGCGACCGATTCTATCTCCAGGTTGTCGGGTAAAAAGACATTTATCAATTCGTCAGTCACAGGATCAAGACTGGTCAAAACAAGAGGGTTAAGGCTGTAAAATATCAATCGGCTATTGTCCTTCCAGAGACGTTTTTGGAAGCTTATCGTTCCAATTGTCAATAAAACAATTGCGATAATCAGACTACAAATTTTTAGCATGAATCTGGCCTCTCTTGACTATATAATTTCTGTTTATTCCCCGGTCTTCAAACAATGTTGCCAAATATTCCCCTCCCATACTATGTGGAATTATGACTAAATCCGCTCCGGCCTGGTATAGCTTTTGGGCATCATTTGTATCTCCCGCAACTACGATAGAAATCGGAGGATTTTTTGATTTACTAATAAAGCTCAAGAGTAATAAATTATCATCACAATCGGACACTGTCGAGACTACCAGCTCGGCGCGGGTCAGTCCCAAGCTTTCATAAAGGCCTTCGTCTGACATATCACCAAAGACCGATTGGACACCAGAAATTAATTTTAGCTTCTCAGTTACTTCCGGATCAAAATCGACAATCAATAAGGGTTTCTTGAGTGATTCAAGTACCGGTCTTATAATATTTCCAATTCTATTGTGTCCAAACAAGACAATATGTCCACTGGGGGTTGGGGTTTTACTTAGACTATGGTTCTTTTTGTGTTCCATCCATGTCAAAAATGGCGCAAATAGATTGTAAAGTTTGTTGGACGATTGGGAGAGATAATTACTGGCGATCATTGTCACTATTCCCACCATTGAGACAATAGCCAGAATGCTGGCATCAGCTTGGTTGGTCCGTATTGCCAAGGCAGCCAGAAGCAAAGAAAATTCTGAGACTTGAGAAAGAGCCAATCCTGTCATAAATGCCACCCGCGCCCCATAACCTTGAAACAACAAAATTATCATGACCACTATTGGCTTTAATGTCAGGACAAAAATCGAAAGCAATATTGCGATTAGCCAATTTGCACCGATCTGCGAAACAGAAACCCCAGCTCCCAGAGAGATAAAAAATAAAGTCAGGAAAAAGTCTCGCAACGGGCGGATGCGTGCAGATATTTGTAGATGCTCGGTGGACCCAGCCAATGCCAGTCCTGCCAAAAATCCCCCTATTTCGGCAGTAAAACCAATTAGAGGCGATGAAACCAAGGCTGCCACTGCCAAGCACCAAGCAAGGGTACCCACAAATAATAATTCTGTCGATTGTCCAAGCCAGGCTGTAACTTTGGGCATGATACGGACAACCACAAACGAAAAAATCGAAACCAAAACTATACCTTTGATTCCTGTCAAGACAAAATTTCCCGAACCTGCCAAAAATATCATCGCCCCAATAGCCACAAAATCCTGGACCAGGAGAATTCCCACTGTCAACTTGCCATAAAGACTCGCCAAGTCTCTTCTTTCGGTCAGAAGTTTTACGACCACAATCGTACTACTAAATGCCAATCCCAAGCCCAGATAGGCAGAGCCAGAAATCCAAGTGCCAAGGGCAAATGTAATCAGGACTTGGGCGATGCCTGAAAACATGGCTGTCTTGCCGACTTGTTTTAGCTCTGAAATCGGGAGTTCGAGACCGACTAAAAATAAAAGCAATGTCACTCCGAGTTGGCCTGAAAAACCTAAGAGTTCATGGATATTAGCCAATCTGGTAAATCCCAGTGCCGAAAGTATAATGCCGGAAATGGCATAGCCCAACAATAGAGGCTGACGAAATACCCGAGCAATTACTCCACCAATTGCTGCTGCAGCAGCCAATATCGCTAATCCTTCAAAAATGGACATTAATCTAGTGTAGCAAATTATCTTGACAAGAAGAAGAAGAAGATGTAAAGTGCACGGATGATTGAAATAATGGTTGGAGATTACGACCACAGACAACCCGACTATGATAGTCGTGATAAAGGAGTTTCAAGAATAATACTTGAACGCCACATCATG
>CAYIGO010000021.1:0-9143 GCA_964362965.1 uncultured Gammaproteobacteria bacterium
CGAAACCTCCGATAAGGACAGCTTTTTTTCTGGGTCTTATTTGCAGAAGGCAAAATAGTGAGGGAATAAATAAGAGCAAAAATCTGGCCAGCTCCCCCATCATAGGCCAGCGTCCTTCCCGTCCAATGTAACCGGATAGATTATGAGCGACAGTCCAAAACCAGAAGTCGTTCCATACTCCCAGGCGGTAGAGATAAAGCATGGCAATCCCCATCGGTAAGATGCCTCCCAGCAGGAAACCTGCCAGGTGTAATAGTTTGGGGCGTTGGGCCAGGACCCATGCACCGGCCATCAGACAAAGTAATATACCGTGCTGTTTAAACAAAAAAATCAGACCAAAAATCAATCCGGTTACAAGATGGCGGAAAAAACTTTTGAAAGTCCAACCTGAATAAAGGCTGATAAACCCTAATAAAGCCAGTGTCGCCACAAAGGAGTCTACCCACAAGGTGTTTCCTTCCCAAATGGTGAAGAATACCAGATAGGTAATTACGGCTAAATGTTTTTTGGTGAGAAAATAAATCAGTAGTGAATTGGCAATTATCAAACTCAAGTGCAACCAGTGCAGTTTTATGACGTTATCAAATCCCAAGCTTTGCAGATTGATGGGTAAAAGAAAAAGGCCGGGGAAGTGCTGATCGTTTATTTGGGTATAGGGCAACATGCCAATTTTTAGAAAATAGGTTTCGGTGAGCATCTCCGGATAAGGGAAAAAGGACATGCGGCCAAAAACGAAGACGAAGATCAAAAGAGATAGACTCATTAAAACTAGCGATCGTATTGTTGGAGAATGATTAATTTCCACCATAATTTCCCTACATTTACAAAGGTATTATACAATCTTGCCAAGTTGAAAAACTGGCTAAAGCCACTAGGGCGGTCATAATGGCTGACAGGCACCTCCACGATTTTAAAACCAAAGTGGCTAACCTTTTTAACCAGCTCGACACAAATCGTTCCTGTGGATTCAAATAGTTTTACCTTACTAAATATCCTTTTTTCAATCAAACGAAAATCGCAATCTGCATCCCTTATGGGTAAGCCGAAACAAATTTTGACCAGGTGCTGGTAAATAGCCCCCAAAACAATGCGATACCACGGATCGTGACGCTTGATTTTGTAACCATTAACCATCCCGACTCCCGGCTTATAGTGCCGATAAAGAGCTAAGAGTTCCCGCACGTCATATTGAGCGTCACAGTCGGTATAAAAAATTAACTCTCCCCGTGCGTGCCTAAATCCGGAACGTAAAACTCCCCCATAGCCAGTATTTTTGTGATGGTGAACTACCCTTAATTGGGGTACTAAGGGCTGAATTTGGTTAAGAACATCTGTGGATGAAGCATCGCTGCCGTCATTGACCACCAAAATTTCAAAGTTCGAGGTAATTTTTTTGGCCGTCGCGGCCGCCAGCAAGACCATGCTTCCTACTGTCCCCCAATCGTTTAAAAAGGGAAAAAAAATGGTTAATTTGATTTTTTTTGCCATAACGCAAAGACGAGACTAACATAAACAAGTTGACCGATTTCTTTCTGAAATAATCCGCTCCATCGCATTAGTAAGATCCAATGTAATAGCAAAAATCCTATTGCCAACACAATTAATCTTCCAAAACCGGGTTTGATGGCTAGGATAATAGTTATTAAAACAAATACTAATGGAGAAAACTCCAAGAAAGATAGCATAAAAAATAACAATATGAAAAACAATATTTTCAAAGATCTATGCATGACGTGTTTTGAGAAAAATTAATCCAATTACTGATACTCCAATCGCACTAACAAGCAGGAATTTATAAAAAGTTTGTTGTGGGCGGTACTCAATCAATAAATATTGGGGGGTTTTATTTTCAGCTAAAACCCAAGCGTTGGCATAACTGTCGGCTGTGAAATGGAAAGCCGATGTTTGTATTTTTGATTTGAAATACTGCAAATTAAAAAGCTTGTCCTGACGCGGAAATTCAGTCACTCCCCAACCATCATAAAGCTTAGGTTGACCTATAAAAGATCCCCGGAAATTACTCACGTCTTTGACCTGCCAACCATTATCGTAACGGGAATTGAAAGATAAAATTGTTGGTTTTACCAGGATTGGTACTTTCAGTAAATATTGGGTCTGATTAAGCATCTGGAAACTCAGGCCCTCTATTTTTTCAGAATTACTGTTGTTCTGTTTGACTACAAAAATTTTGGGGTCACTTTCGATTTTGGGATTTAGTTTGACGATGTATCTGGTGGCTGATAGCTCTATCGGTGACGACACCAACCAATTGGGAATCTGTATGCTTGGAGATAGTCTGTGTAACTTATTACCCACAGTTATCGTGCTAAACAAGTCTTGGCTTTTTTCTGATATGGGACCAACATAAATAAAATATTTATCCAAGTTATTAATGTCAATTTGGTACTGGTATTGATTAGTTTCAGACAACTCCGGCTTTGCGGAAAAACTAAATTTGTCCCGATACTGATTTAGAAAAATTAGAAATTCAGATAACGATCTCCGAGTTTCCTCTAATTTAGCTTGATTGACCCACTTGGGATTATCTGATACGAAAAACTTATAATAATCGACTATTCTTTCTAATTTTTCTTCTTTTAATTCTGCGTCATCAATGGCTTGATACAAGCGAAATACTTTTTTCCAGTCTGACTGCCAATTCGATAGTAAATATTTAACTAATTTAGTATCTTCTATCTTGTAGGGAGAGGTGTTTAAGATTACTAAATGTAGTGCTGCCGCATCTCTCATCATTCGTTTTAGCAGGTCATTAATGTTCGATGGCCAAAATAATAAACGGCCGAAACGGTAAGCCATTGTACCGGGAAAAATATCCGGCAATTCCAAGGCAATGGAATAATCTTTTGGCTTGGATGGACAATTTGTACATTTGGCTTGTTGCACATAACAGTAATCAGTTCCTTCAGGCAAGATGTCGCTCGTGGACAGAGGTAACGACAACAGTTGTGTTAAATCTAAGGCTACTCCAAGATCTGCCTTTGAGGTATCGACTTTAGTTACCAAATTACCCAATGAAAATAAAGGTCTGGGCTTTGTATTTGCCGAAAAGATTTCCCAATCACCTATTGCCTGTTGTTTTTCAAATTGGTCACTTTTTATTACCGAAGAATTGATCAAATCCGGGACATAACTACCTTCCGCCGGTGCAGAAAAATCATGACGGATTATGACTTTGTCTATGCCCAACCAACTTACCAGATCTGATTTGCCATTAACCAATAAATCAGCATACAATTTGTCCAGCCAATTTCTTTCCAAACCCTGAACGTAATTGTTGTTCACTATGACAGATCTTCGTGACAATAAACTGGGGATTGTCGATAGACTAAAGTAGCGCCAATTGTACATTTCATAAGAATTTCCAGGATTGAGTGGAGGGAGCAATAAGACTCGAGTGGAATATAGATTATTATCCAGCTCCTTTTTGGCTGACAAAACGTGCCCCGGTACTTGAACCATTGTTGAGACTTTCTCTGACAAACAGAAAAAGACTCCGGTAAAAACGGGATAGTGGTAAATAAAGATTATTGCCATGACGGTAGTAGAAGTTATCCAACGCCATATTTTTAACCTATCACTTAACCATTGCACCCCGTTGGCTATTAAATAAGCAAAAGCAAACCATACTACCATTCCAAATTTGTAGATGGGGGTGCGAAACATTGAAAAACCAGGTACTGTTGTTAATAACCAGTCATATACTTTCCCCAGAGGAGGGTGACTGCCAGCAGCAAAAGGTATCCCTACCAATAGCAAGGTTAAAAATAAGTTTGTCTGCCAAGACCTGTTGAGTAATCCTAAAAAGGCAATGACCGGTAATAGTACTGCTATGGCCACCAAAGGGGGATTGGAAAACAAGACATTAGTGTAAGGGTGTTCCGGATTTTGATACCAATCTGCCAGTCCCTGCATTTTAAATAGATTTAACCAACTGGCATTACTACTAATTACTGTGCTCCATTCAATCACCCTCTCTATTCCCCCGGCATCTCGAATTCTCTGAGTAAAGTTTTGACGATATGATTCGACATAAGGCATAACCCAATACAAGTTGGTCACTAATAAAAATGTCACTAATAGCAAGGTGAAACTTACCAACTTTTTACACTTTTCCCAAATCGACAATACGCTCTCCCGCCATAATGCTATTGTGGCAGCCAGGCCAGTTAAAGCTAATCCTCCCCATAATGGTATTCCTGACCCACCATTAAAGACGAATAGTAATAGAGAAAGTCTGGCCGATTCATGAAGAACTGATTTGTTTTCCCTAAAGATCTTGATCAGCGACAGGACTAACATCGGTAACATCGCCATAATTGAAAATTTGGTTCTTTCGGCAATACTCCAGCCCTGCAACATATAATAATTAACTGATAAAAACCAGCTCCCCACCAAACGTAGAGGATAATATTTTGGGTCAGGATACAAATGCCTAAGTAAAATATACATTGTGATAGCCGGCAATACCGCCCAAAACATGAAAGTTACCTGTTGTGAATTAACAAGAGACAGCCCCAGTTTTGAAGTCGCCCATTCCAACCCATGTATTGACCATCCACTAAGGGACTCTGTCTGATCCGATCCAAAGGGGCTTAGGCGATCGGTCCAGGTATACAGACGATCCACAAAATGATCGATTGGGGCCAGGGGATAGCCCATGTCGTGGCCCAGAGCCATAAAACCCGGACGATACCACAACAGAGGCAGGAGCCCGACCATTAGCACTAAAACTATTTCTAAGATTCGTTGGCGGGTGCTCATTTAACTGCTATTACTTTATACATAGGCCAAAAAAGTTCACTCTCTGAACAAAGATAAGTAAACAGCTTGCGTAACCAAATATTTCCGATTCTTTCCAAGAGAATAATAGTCCGGTACTTTCCCACCTGAATTTTTTTATTGTCAAAGCCGGCTTTTCTGTGCAATGAGGTTAAAGTGGAGCGTAAAAATGATAGTTCGTATCCAAAGGTCATGTGCCGTCCACCTAGCAACTTTAAATTAATATACTCAGCAATTTGCCGAACGACTGGGATATTGGGGATGTTTCCCCATTTAAACCGATAAATTGTTCCGATATTCAGACAGGGGACCGAATTAAATGACACCCCATTTTTTTTGAGTATGCGATGGCTATCAGAAACTACAGCTTGGGTATTTCTAAAGTGTTCAATGACCCCTCCTCCATAAACAATATCAAACACTCCTGTAGCGAACGGCATTTGAGTAATATCCCCACATATAAAGAGTGTGTTTTTAGTCTTGTATTGCCGAGCCAGTTTTTGGGCTATCTTAAGGGCACTGATAGAAATATCGATGCCTACAATAGTCATGCCCTTCTTGCCATAATACAATCCCAAGTAAGCCGGACCGCATCCGATTTCCAAATAAACATTGCTTTTTTTGGGTCTGTAAACTTCGTTTACCTGTTCCACGATTGCCGGCTGGTGATCAGCTTGGTAGCCTCTCATATCTTTTATATATTCCCGGGTTTTCAACTTGTGCGCATATAGCTGGTCCCATTTTTCCATTGTCAGTCTCGTGTCCGTAGTTAAATCCGGAATTAATACCGGAAAGCCTGATTTGAAATCGTATTCCCGTGCACATTTTTTACAAATCAATTTTGTTTTTTGCTGTACAAGTTTGGTTTTGCACGCGGGACAGGCCAGGAGTGCCATCTGCCATTTATTTAGCATGGGGCAATATTATCACTAATCCTGAAACTTGGAAATATCCGTCATCAAATAGTAATAGTAATCCAACCTGGGATTTTTGAACCAAATTTGCCGTAACTTATTATCGTCGACCCGGCGAAAAGCTTGAACTTGCCTGCGTTCTTTCAAGATTTCCGGAAAGTTTAGCAGATTAAAACTGATCGCTTTAAATATTGCCTGAGTATTTTGGAAACGTCCGCGGGCAAAATTAATAAGCGCCATGAGCATTAAGGCCGATAAATGCAAAGGCAAAAGAACTATCAATGTCGAAGCCGCAAAATTCTTTAGATAAGACTTGAGGCGGTTGCGGAAGGAATAGAAAGTATAGTCAAATATATCGCGGTGTCCCAATGTTGAACCGACAAAGTGATTTACTAAAACTTTAGGTGTATACCAACATTGCCAACCAGCCAGCCAGGCCCGATGACAAAAGTCGGTTTCTTCAAAATAGGCAAACATTGCGGAATCGAAAAGTCCTATTTTCTCGATTACTTTGCGCCTAGTAAACAAACAGGCTCCTTTGACTGTGTAGACTAAGAGATCCTGATTGTATATGGGATTATCGGCATTTTTATAAAGCCCAAAATAATAAGGGATACCACTCCAAGTTTGAAAGGCTCCTACATTATCCAATTTTTTATGATCAGACATAAATACCAACTTAGGTTGCATAACTCCGGCATGAGGGTGGTTTTTCATAAAATTTACAAGCCCTGAAATCATACTTTTGTCAAAAGTGGTATCCGCGTTTAGAGTCAAAACATATTCGCCATGGCTTGCCCTATATGCCTGATTATTACCTTCGGCAAATCCTAAGTTCGTTTTATTTTCAATAAGAATTATCTTCTTCCGCTTCTTTAATTTGCATAATATCGGCAATGATCCGTCGGTTGAACCATTATCAACGATCACAATTTCCAGGCTGGGATAAGACTGCTTTTCCAGACAACCAAGGCAATCGATTAAAAACTGTTTGGTGTTCCAATTCAGGATAAGCACTGATACAAGTTCTTTTTTCATACTAATTTGGGTTTCAGGTATTTGTTGAACATCGGATTCCAATCAAAATCTTTTATGTATGCATCGGCATTTTTGAGATACGACCTTAACAAAGTTTTGTTTGATACAAGCTCGGTCATTGCCTTATACAATTGATCTTGACTGGAATATACTCTGCCCAGTTTAAACTTACATATATCTTCGGCCACTTCCGGCACGTCTGACATAATAACTGCCAGGCCGCAAGCTAAATATTCTTTGACCTTTAGGGGACTGCAATATTTGGTCCAATTGTCTTTATTGCTATAACTGGCTATTCCAATA
Source organism: uncultured Gammaproteobacteria bacterium (assembly GCA_964362965.1). Taxonomy (GTDB): domain Bacteria; phylum Patescibacteriota; class Microgenomatia; order CAZETR01; family Amesbacteraceae; genus JACRNA01. The sequence goes on from CAYIGO010000021.1 coordinate 7,056, forward strand.
AAACAGGACTTGGTCAAAAATTTTAATACTTCCTGATGGGAAATACGGGACAAGAGATCAATATTTTTTTCTAATTTATGGAGTTTTATATATTCTCTGATATGAGATTCGGCCGGACCGTAACCTAGAATCGCCAGCCTGGCTTTTGTTTTATTAGATACCAATTTATGCATCGCTTCTACTGCATCCATTACCCCGTGAGCTGTTGAAATATACCCCTGAAAGACAAAGTCATACTTTGGTTTCTTGGTTACTTTTGGTATTAGTGATAAATTTACTCCGTTTGGTATTATTATGGATTTTTCAGGATTTAGGCCGAGCTGGATTCTTCTTTCGGCGGCCCTATTGGTGTTGCTAATTACTAAAGATGAATATTTCAAATCAATTAATTCAACTTTATGATAAATAAAATCTAAAACAGGATTGGTAAATCTTTTGTCAGCAAAGTCAGATCCGTAGTAAATCACTTTTTTTATTTTCCATTTCTTAAAAAGTAACGCTGGTAATGTATCAAAATTGTTTAAACCTATGTAAATGTCTATTGTCCCTGTGGTGGAAATAATTGTCCAAACACTAACCAGTGTATCAAAAATTAGCTGGCCTAAAAATGTTGGCCATTTAGTTAATTTGCTAACTAATTTTTTATTTTTCCATATTTCGGTCCGGATAAGGGCTGAGCCAATCATGGGATGGAATATTGCGGTGGACTCGTACTCCGGCAAAGACTCAAGCCACTCTCTTATGTGATGACCGGGGCCTACTATTTCAGTTACATGTCCAGCCAATATTGCTTTCTTCATTATAGCGCCAGATGAGGCTTCAACTTAGCTGTAAACATATCTTTCCAATTGTAATCTTTAATATATCCTCTCGCGTTTTTAATGTATTTTTGTAAGAGCTTCGGGTCGGCACAAAGTTTGCGCATTGCGGAGTGCAACTCGGTATAATCGTGATATACGATGCCCATTTCATAATCTTTCACCTCTTCGGCCACTTCGGTAATATCAGACATAATAACGGCCATATCACAAGCCAAATAATCTTTTACTTTCAAAGGACTACCATATTTGACCCAGTTGGCATTCAATGTATAACTAGCAATTCCCACTTGGCATTTTTGCTTCATAAAATTCATAAGATCTTGGTGGGAAAGTCTACCTAAGAATTTAACTTGCTTGTCCAGCCCCAACTGATGCACAAATTGTTTCATTTCTTGTTCGTGCGGCCCAACTCCTGCTACTGCTAATTTTTCCTTGGGTAATTTCTTTAAAGACTCGATCGTTTCTACCAGACCATGAGTTTTGGAAATATAACCTTGGTAGATAAACATAAACTCAGGCTTTTTGGCGACTTTGGGAATGACATCCAAGTTTGTACCATTAGGTATCATTACGGCTTTGATGGCATCTAACCCCAATTCTATTCTGCGTGTCATGGCTCTATAGGTATTACTTATAGAAAGATTGCAACCTGCTAAAACTACTAATTCCACCAGGCGGTACATTTTGTCAAAGACAGGATTGGCAAACCGATGATCGGCATAATCCGAACCATAATAAACCACTTGCTTAATCTTGTGTCCTTTAAATAATAAAGCGGGTAAAGTATCAAAATTGTTTAGGCCTATATAGATATCAATTTGACCAGGAAACTGCCAAATATGTTTGATGGTCACCCAGGTATCACTGACCAGCTGACGTAAGAACCCTTGGGTTTTGGGATATTTGGCTATTATTTTGGCATCAGGATCATAGCCGGTTACTACCGATTCTGGAAAATTTGAATCCGGCATGGGGTGAAAAACGACTAAGTTACGACAATTGGGCAGCTTCACCAGAAAATCTTTCAAGTAATATCCCGGTCCATTGATTTCTGTCACGTGGCCTACCAAAAAAATATTTTTGGTTACTTTTTCCATGGATCAATTCCGCCAAAAAAACGCCCAAATAACAATCCCGATAATCCCGCCACTCCTTCCAGAAATTTCATGGTAAACATACTGACTGCTAATACAGGATAAGCTACCAACTCACGCCAATGACGAAAATAAGCCGGACGAAACAACAGGTTTCCTTGAATGAGAGTTTG
>CAYIGO010000022.1:0-8651 GCA_964362965.1 uncultured Gammaproteobacteria bacterium
AGGGTTGTGTCCTTTTTCAGCTACTGACTGATAGAAAACTTAAAGTCGAGACCTTTCCTAACCAAAGTTGTAGCCGAAACCTTGAGTTTTCTAACCAAGCACTCATCTATTACCGCTAATCCATCCTTGTCTTCTCTGCTCCACCTGATGGACGAAGTCAGAACCTACTACCGAACTGTTTAAACTGAGATTATTCAACAGAGGGCGTTTTTCCAAAAAAACGTTTTCCCACAACAATGTCTATTGTAGTTCTAGTATCCTTCTTTAATCTTTCATTTAAATCATATCGGACATGGGACAATAGTGCATCTAAAGATAAGCTAGCATGAACTTGACCCTCACCAATTTTCTCATAAGAAAAAGCCTTATCAGCTGACATGTTATACTCTTCTTCATCACTTTTGTAGCCTGGAAAGTGTGGCACAAAACCACTAGTACCACTACTAGACATTAATCCCCAACTTATTTCTCCATCATCATAGACGTAATGAAATGGATTAAAGTTATGAAGAAGTCCGTTGCGGAACATTGAATACATTAAATTCGCTTCAGTCTTTGAATATCCCAATTCTTTTAAATATGCTCTTGTGGTTTTTCCTACTATATTCACAGCAACGCTTTCTATAATAGGAAATAATTTGAAACCTATATCAAGTGAGTTTTCTCTCACCCTATCTCGGTCTGTTTCGTTGACGCTGATAGTGGAACGTTCAATCATGTTCAACTGCTCTAGAAAAACTCGATATACTTTATTTTTGTCTAATGGTTCTCTAATGTCTTCAGGTTCTCGGTTCGTTTTATCTAATTTCATATTTTATTTAAACATTGACTTCAGAGTCTTTTTGTATTCTCTAAAGTCTTTACCATTGTAAACATTAAACTTCTGAAGAAAGAATCTTAAGATCATAAGATAATTAGCATAAGTAACCGGAATCATTGCTTCTATATCAGCGGGGTTTGAATCAATAGACATACTAAAAGAACCATCATCCCGGTAATTTCTAAATGAATTAAGGCCTCCCGATGTTAGGTGCGATATTCCAGAAAAGTAAGGATAATATGTAACATACATCTTCTCTAGGCTGTTTCCCTGACTTAATTTGTTCTTTTGACTTAAGTATTGGTCGTGTTGAATACATCTTTGCTCAAGCCGAGGCAGCTCGGAATTGTCAGACAACTTATATCGTTTTTGATCCTTTGCTATTGCCGTCTTTAATATTTGGATGTAGCCGTTCCAATCACCAGCCTTTGCTTTATCACCAAAAACTAGATCCCACTGGGGATACTTTGTCATTAAACATTTATACCTGTTTGAGTATTTTAAAGTGCTTTGCAACCAATCAATATGGAAAATGGCAGCATTCTTTTGACCATCACAGGCATAGATATAAAGTAGGTTCATTAAGTTTTCTGTTATTGACCTAAAAATAACTATGGCGGAGTTAAAATAAACTGAAGAGTGCATCTGAGTTGGACTCATAATTTTGAATATACTCTCAGCTTCGCTTTGGGTAGCACCCATCATAAAAAACAGTAGCTTCTTCCTTAATGAAGTACGCTTTTGTTTTAGATCAACTTTAGCTAATTCATTATGTCCATAAACTAGCAATTTAGAAAAATTTTTTAAAAAGGACTTCTGCTTATCGATCAATTCCATGAGTCAATTTTACACAAAACAGGACTCAAAGTCTTCTTATTTAGAACGGCAGAAGCTTACCAGCATCTATTTTAAGAGCTTTTGCCTATCGCTCTAAATTAATGAGCGAGGGATTGCGCTTACCCATCTCAACCATCCAATGTATGTTCTGAGCCTTTCTAACCTTTTGCATCTTTGTTCCCCAGGGAGGATATTTTGGCAATGGCCCGCATTGGGATTGCCGAAATGTTCAAGATAAAGTATTCTTCTCTTCTTTTGGCATCTTTCATATTGCGATACGCTTCATAAAAAATTAATTCATAAGGAAAGTATGGTTTGGTTGAAAATTCAGATCCAGAGTTATGTTCTTTACCTTACCATCGCTGGCGGAGCGATGAACCTGAGCGCCAGCGAATGGTTCGTTGCTCCCTCAATCGGTCATTATCAGAACTGAAAATTACCTCAGAAATTATCTATTTCAAGACTCTCCTACATTTAACTTTACATTTGCTCAAGCAGACTAAGGTTCTTCTTATGGGTGTGTAAAAATCAACCGCCTTAATTCTGGGTGGATGAGGCGAGGAGATTGTTTGGGTCTTAATATGTTTTAACTTAGACTGGTATTGGACTCAATTTAGTGAGATGGACAATTTTACTTCTGATGGGATTAGACTAAAATAGTTTGCAATGGATTTATCGAATATAAAAATAGTGGAGGAAATAAATGGAACAGGCCTTTTTTTGGAGAGTAGGGTACACAATTTCTTGTCCGTTCAAGAGGGATTCAAGTCTACAAGAGAGTATTCTTATTCAACAGAGTCTAGGGTAAATGATAGGATCCCTATAATAGTAGAAGGAACAGCAGATGTCCTTGCTGCTACAAGAGTTAATAATAAATCAATTATTTGTTTTTCTATAGAGTGTAAAAGAGCTAAAGTAGACCAGAAGTATTGGGTATTTGAAAAGAGAGTAACGGGTCATGAAATCTACAAATTTGTTTACTACGATAATGACCAGAGAGGGAAGGGTATAAATTTTGACTTGAATTTGAATCTCCCCTCACTTGGATATGGGGGAATGGAATACTTTGACCAAGCAATAAAAGTATTTGAATTTAATGAGATTACGGGGAAAATAAGCAGAGACAATTCTGAAGTTACTTACAAAGCATTGAAACAAGCTAATGAACCTATCAAAGCCCTTGCACCTGTTCCAGAGGAAATATTTAATTTTCTTGAGACTGGCGAGGCCAATATACTTTACATTCCTATTGTCGTAACTACAGCAAGCTTGTCAATGTTAAGTTACTCACCTGAAGACATAAGTTGGGATAGTGGAATTGTGCAGATTGATAAACTAGAGCTTCTGCCCAAGGGCTGGATACACTATGAATTTCCACTACCCGTAACTCTCAAAATGCTAGGCAAGGGACGAACTCAAGTAAAGAGTCCAACATTTATTGTTAATGCCAAGTCGTTTCCAGAGTTTATAGGAAAATTGATTATAGATTGTAGACACTACTTGCCCCATTAGAGTAGTCGTTATAATTATGCCCAAAAAGTTTTTGATTAAGGTCTTTTAGAAAATCTATCCAGAATAACCGCCAAATCAGGTCGTAAAAGCATGACACTCAACAGGTGGTCTTTACTGTTCTTTCTGAAAAGAACATGTCTTATTTCCGCTTCAGCAAAAAACGGCCTAGGAAAATCGTTAACATTGGCGGTCAATACCAATGAATTATTAAGTATTGCAGTGGAGGCGATAATCTTGTCAGGGATTTCAACTTGGCTGATTGGAACACCCTCGTTTTTATAAAGGGTAGACAACCTAGACGATGCTATGAGTACATCATTAGTGATTTGATAGTTTGGAAAAAGTTTTAGAGTTTCTATGATTTCAATTTCTTGGGAAATTGTGGTTCCACAAAGTGATTCATATATAGAAATGTCACTAATTGCAAGTTTGAAACCCCTTTGAACCAACTCTGATAAAAAGGTGATCAATGCAACGGCAATATCTTTATTTCCTGTATATTGAAGGATGTTAGTGTCCAAGATTATGTATTGGACTGGTATTTGGGTTAAATCGTTATTTTGAGGAGGATTCATCTTGGTCTACCTCCTGTTCAAGAGAGGGCGATGGCGAGAAAACCCCCTTACTGATTGCCTGACCCAAACCTTCTATTGCCTTATCAATAGACACTCCTTGAGATGAGATAGGTACTGTTCCTTGGGCAATGGGAACCTTTTCGTTACCAAGTGTGATAGTTGGCGTTGATGTAATAGTGGGCTTTGTTGGTGGTTGAGAGATTGTAGGTTGCTTGTTCATGATAATACTGATTATATCAATACTTGACCAATTCAAGATTGCTTCCGATTGATTTAGAAATCAAATAGTTGCGAAATCTTTACTCCTAGTGCGTTGGCCATACGCCATATAGTTTTGAGCATGGGGTCACGATTCCCATTTTCCACTTCGTTAATTGTTGTCAAATCTAGCCCAGATTTTTGGGCAAGCCCAAGCTGAGACATTTTTCTTTGTTCTCGTAATTTTCTAACTTTGTTACCAAATTTTTCTGAAATACTAGCCATAATTACCTCTTGAACAAGTATGGTGTAGATGCCATACTATGTATGTGGTGAGGATGCCAAATTATTAGGCTGACTCAGGTTCAAAAAAGATGAGAATGGTGTTTGGGATTATTTTCAGAGTATTGTTTTGGTTAACAGCTATTTATTTTGTGTTAGGTGGAGCTGTGGGTCTTTGGGTACAAGGTAATTACGTGTATTCGATTCTTGCTCTGGTGTTTTTTCCACTTTCTTACTTCTATATCCCATTGACTAATGGTTTATGGTGGTTGTTACTTATGTCTATAGGATTACATTTTTTATCAGTTAAAATGGGAATGCCACCCGCTGAATAATATGAAACCACTCATACTTAGGTTTATTAAAAGAACTCTAATTTTTATTGCAATTTGGTTTTGTGTGGGTATTGTTTTGTCTTTGGGTGGGATAAGCTCCAATGACAAAGAAGCGTTTCAAAATGGAGCTGGTGGAATGTGGATATTGGTGGGAATCGGAATATATATTTGGAAAATTTGGAAGAAAGAGGAGTCCTTATTAAGGAAAATATTGAGAGGGATTCTAGTGTGGCTAATTATCTCTTCTCTTGGAATATTTCCTGCTTTTTTTGGATTTCCTCTAGGTTCCAGTTATATGTTGGTTAGCTATGTATTTTTGATGTCCAGTAGTTACGAGTAACTGTTAGTTTCTAAACAGAACATAACCACAACTCGAACAGTTTAGGGGCAAAAGCATTCCCGCAAACATTCTACCCACTAATTCTTCTGCCCAAGAGTTCTTACTTTCCAACTCCTGTTTTTTGAGAGCTAAAAGTTCTGATCTAAAAAAATCTACAAACCTAAGATCGTCTGGATAACGCAGAATTTTCTCAAACACTTTAACAGCTACCATTCTATTTATCTCTGCAGTAGTAGCATCCCCACTCTTCAGCCTATTAAGAAAGCTTACTTCCTCTTCTGTAAGCTCGTGTGAGCTAGTCTGTGACAGGTGTTTACGGTGGCTGGCGATAGATTGCTCAAGAAGGTGGAGGTTACAATCAAAACTATCAATAAGCCTTTTTGCAATATCCCTGTATGGTTCTTTAGATAACAAAGATTTGTCAATTTCTTGACGACTTTCGGATCTACATATTCGGCACTTATAATGTTGTTTCATATTCTAGTTATTCTAGTAACTTAATTATAACTGTTAGCAGTATAGGGATTAAGCCCTTTTGTATACCCCAAAGTTGTATATGGGCAATAACCTAATATATGTAGTGGGGGTGAATAATTGTGCTAGGAGTACCCATAGCTAGGTGTAATTTGTTTACCAAAAATTATATATAACAAATGTAATCATAATGATAATGGATAGTATTAGAATAAACCCTATGTAGAGCTTGATTTTGTGTGTTAGTTGGTCTATACTTAGTGTAAATCTATATTAGCGGATCGGCATAGCTTACAAGCTCTTCCATACCACAAGTCTTCTTAGACAAAGTGTCAATTAAATAGACACTTCATAGGCACCGCATTACAAATTCAATGAATTTGGAGCGGTGTTTTTTATTGCTCCAGAAAGAAGGAAGCATGGAAAATGTACCATCAATTAAAACCAAAGAAGTTAGTCCCAAATACTACGCCCAACAGTGTCCCGTATGTAACGGCTTCGGTACTCTTCGCCATGGAACAAAAATCTGCCAGGCTTGTTATGGCAAAGGATACATATTAGTTCCTACGGGACAGACGGAAGGACAGAATTATGGAAGGAAAAACTCGTAAAGAAAATTTTATTTTTCATTTCAGGGATTTACCATCCTGGATACGGCAAGATCCTATTGCGTTTCATTTACTTGCTGAATATGCACGAAGAACAAGTCGCACGGGTGGAGATATTCATTGGCATGAGGAAATAATTCACCTTGAACCAGGTCAATTCATTACGGGGCGAATAAAAACTTCCGAAATTCTTGGTATTACTGAAGGGCAGTATCGGGGTGCTTTCAAAAGATTGGTAAAAACTGGCTCCATCCAAACCATCAAAGTAACCACCCACTACACGATATGTTTATTCCGTGCCGATGGTGTTTTCCATATAGTCCTTGGTGATAATTCACCAGCCAATGAGCCACCTGCCTCACCATCCGTTAACCAACCGTTAACCACTAACAATACAGTTAATACTGTTAAGACTGTTATTAGCGATACTAGATCGCAGGTAAAAACTGGAGATGAATCGCTTTCAAATAAGAAACAGGAGTTGGTACCATCCCCGATAGTCTATGGAAACTCCGTAAGTCATGGGATGGAATCACTTGGACAAACAATGCAACGACTTAGGTTCAGACCAAAGGAGGCAGACAATGGATAAAAACATTATCCTGGCCCAAGCTCAATCAATCTTGGACAAACTCCACGACAACCCCGATTCAATAAGGTTTCATTTCAAGGCTGTCAAATTGCTCGGTATAAGTAAATGTTTTGAGCTCGCATCCTTGACCATCCTGAAACAAAGAGACGGTCAAATCACTAGTTCTCTAGGACGCTATTACAACGGTTGCGTTATGAAAGAAATTAACAAGAAAAAAATATGAGTAGTGACTTTTTTGCAGAACAATTGGCAAGAATTTTTATTGAGCAGATTAAAAATAACTCCAAAGAGGTTATGGTGGTTTTTGTTAAAAAGGCCATTATCTTTCCAATGTTTACCGTAACTCCTCTATTGATTCATGTTAAACAACAACCTATTTTAAGTTAAACAATATGTATCAGGATGAGAATAAAAAACTTATCAAACTAGAAACTGCCGCAAAAATGCTAGGTGTTCATAAAGAGACCTTGCGAAGATGGGATAGACAAGGCACCCTCAAGGCTGTACGAATTGGCAGAAGAGGCGACAGAAGATACTTGCCAGAAGATATACAAAAAATAATTGAGCAAAACACAAAATGAAAACTGCATACATTTACTGCCGTGTTAGTACAGAGGAGCAGGCCGAAAAAGGTAAAAGCATTGAAACTCAAGAAAAGTTATGTCGAAAATGGGCAAATGATAACGAGTGTCAAGTATTAGAAATTTTCAGAGATGAAGGAAAATCAGCCACCACACTCAACAGGTCTGCACTTCAAGATATGCTGGCTAAATGTGAAGATAAAGATAATCCTGTTGATGTAATTCTTGTTCAAGATACCGATAGATTAGCTCGTAATACTTACGATCACCTCTTTGTAAAAAAGATGTTGGGAAAGAGAAAAACTAAACTCATATCAGTAAGTCAACCCATGCTTGACGATAGTCCTGAGGGAAAGCTGATGGATACAATGATTGCCAGCTTTAATGCGTTCCAGTCTCAAATTACTGGAAGAAAAACGAGCAAGGTTTTATTGGAAAAAGCAAAGATGGGTTGGTTTCCTGGCGGTATTCCTACCCTTGGATATAAAAACATGGAAAATCCTACACCAACTTCTACCCTTGATAGACAAATAATCGGGTTGGACGAAATGACTGCATCATATGTCAAAAAGATTTTTGAAATGTATGCAACTGGTAGCTACAACGTTAATAATCTTGCAACCTTTTTGAATGATAAGGGGGTGAAGTCTCAAAGAGGCTTCAAAATCCATCCAAGTCTTGTTGCCAATATCCTGAAGGACGAATTTTATATCGGTTGGTTTTTATGGGCTGGTGAAAGACAGAAAGGTAAACATCCACACTTAATAAGTGACGACCTATACGATAAGGTTCAAAAGATTCTGAAGGCTCATAATCAAAACGCCACAAGAAAACGAAGACACAACTTTTTACTGCGGGGTTTTCTTGTTTGTGCAGATTGTGGGAGTAGAATGTGGGCAGAAAAACACACAAAGCCAAGCGGACTAATTTTTGATCAATACTTCTGTTCTAAATGTAGGCGGGGTACTTATATTGATAAAGACGAACTAGAAAAAGGAGTTGCAAAAGTTTTTAGACGCATTGAGATTAGCCAAAGTTATGTCGATATGGTATTGGAAAAAGCGAAAAGCATATTAAAAGAAACGAGAACAAATGAAGAAAGCGAAAAAAGAAGACTTCAAGCAGACAAATCAAAACTGGAAAAAGCTATGCACGAGACAGAAGATTCAAGATTTGTCACTCATTCGTTGACAGAAGATGTTTTCCAACGAATATACGGACGATATCAAACCCAGTTAAATAGCATAAACCAAGAATTTGAAAAGATTGGCAAAGACCATTCAAAAAAGATCGCTGCTCTTGAGGAGATTCTGAAACTTGCAGAGAATATCGGCGAAGCCTATGAAGGGGCAGACTTCATTCAGAAGCGATCGTACCTTGGATTGTTCTTCAAACACTTCAAAATTAAAAAGGGCAAAGTGGTTAATTTTGCCCTGTCTGACGAACTAAAACCGCTTATTGAGAACGGCTCAGTTCGTGTAAGACATAATGGGCTCC
>CAYIGO010000023.1:0-8500 GCA_964362965.1 uncultured Gammaproteobacteria bacterium
GCCTAGTTGATGTAGCTTCAGCGAAAGACGATAACGGTAAGGTCTAGGTGTTCCGAAGCCTTGGCGAAGGACACCCCTATCCCGCTCTGAAAATGAATGGTCTCCGTCAGGTTCGGGATGGATCTGCGCGGTGGGAGTCGCGCAGAGCCTGGCAAAGCCCATTTTGTATCTGACGCCCAGTTGCCGGAATCAAAAGTAAAAAAGAAAACGCAAAAATTTTAAGGTACTTATCCACAATATAGCTCTGTATTTCCTAACTTACAACTGATAAAATCAGTATCATATGGGTGCAAAGGAATTAGCTTGTCAACACACTATTGAAACTGGTTTCTTAATTGAATCTGACATAGATCAATTAAGACCAATTCTGGAACAACACGTTAGAGATAGGAACACTCACGAGATACTTCTGAGTGAAATATCCGAAATTGAATCATATATGCGAGGCGAGTCTGACAATTATGGAAGATTTAGGAATTATATTGTAGCCAGGGATGAGACAGGTAAAGTTTGGGGATGTATGGCCCATTCCGCTCCTGATCCAGATATGGTTACCCATTTTCAACTTGGAAACGAACCGACAGCAGAATTACTTAATGCTTTTGTGTCAAACGAAATTTTTAGAGGTGGTGGAGTTGGTAAAAAATTATTTAATGCAATCTGTGAGCATGTAAAAGCCGATGGAAACAAACTATTAGTAATTCACAGTGGGCCCAGATATAAGAAAAGTTGGGGATTTTATGACAGAATGTGCGGAGACAATACTGGAATGATAGTTGAGAAGTATGGAAAAGGCGGAGACGCAATGACATGGAGAAAGGAACTATAAATATGAAACTTGTTACATGGATTGTTTTTGTTAGTTTAATTTTAATTTCAGTTTTTAAATATAAAGGGGCAGATTTATCTAACAACGTTTTGGCGTTAATATTAATGACCTTGTTATTGACATTATTTTCTGACCTTAAAGAATTTAATTTTTGGGGATTATGGGGAAAGAGAACTGAAAAAGAATTTAAACAATTAGAAGACAAACAAGCAATATCAGCGACAAAAGAAGATGTTAGTAAAAGAGATATCGTTGAGGCAGAGAAGAATTCTCAGATCCAATTAATGGACAACAGTAAAGGAAACTTCCTAGCCATAGTTTTTGACATGGAGAGACTTCTTAGAATTTATGCAACAGTAAACCTTGCAAAAGATATCCCATCAAATTCCAATTCAATAAAATTAACTAACGAACTTCACACACAAGGATTTTTGACAGATGACGGAATTAAACAAATAGAAGCAATAAGATGGTTAAAAGACATTTTAATAAACGGTAGAGATCAAGAAATAAACCAAGCAACGCTTGATGCGGGGATACAGATTGCCTGGAAATTTTACCAAGAAATATATAATTGGCTTTATCCTCCTAAACAGTAATTTTTTTTTGGACTTATTAATAGGTTTGTAGTATAATAGCTTCAATGGTTAACGATTCTACCAAAGAACCCCGGGCCTAAAAGGCTGGTCTTTGCGTGAATTATTAGTTAGTAGTTAATCATTAAATCCAGACCAGCTAAAGGAGCTGGTTTTTTTGTGGAGGTAACATATGTGTATGTTTAATAAATTAAAAAGAATATCCAATACCACTCTCATGGTGGCAGTGACTTTCTTTGCCAATTTGTATTTTTACAATCATATCGGAACGCTATATTTGCAAACCCGAGGGCTTACATTGGGTCAAATTGGTTCCTTGGGATCAATTCTGATTGTTTCTTCATTATTGGCAGAAGTACCTACTGGGATTTTGGCTGACAAGATTGGGTGCAAGTGGTCGGTCGTAATCGCGTTGTTTATTCAAACTGCCGGTGAGTATTTATACCTGTTTACAAATAACTACTGGGGGTTTGCTTTAATATCAGCTTTGGCTGGAATCGGTTTTGCCTTTCCTTCTGGAGCGGGAGAAGCTTTGTTATACGACTCTCTACCCAAAGGAGACAGCCACGCTTTAATGAAGAAAGCGACCCGCCTAAACGCCAGCGCGTATTTAATTTGCTCACTAATAGCTCCTCTAATTGGTGGAATAATTGTTTCTACACTAACCTTAACTAAATTTAAGGTGGCTATTCTATTTACTGCCATTAGTGTAACAATGGCATTTTTGCTGTCATTGTTCTTTAAAGAACCTAAGAGAGATTATAAACACATTGAACTTTCACCAAGGGAAATATTTTCAAATGGACTCACCTATATATTATCCAACAAACAACTACAGTGGATAGTCGCAATTTTAATTCTCACCGACTCATTCACGGGAGTACTCTTAGGTTTATATCAACCATATTTCGTAAAGTTTTCTGTTACTCCACTCTGGATTGGTTGGTCACTCTCCCTTGCTAGTTTTTTGGCATTTTTAATAATGAGCCAACTTACTAAACTCGAAAAATTACTAGGTGAGAGAAAAGCATTTTACTTAATGTGTATTTTTCCAAGCCTGGGTTACTTGGCGTTAGCCACTTTTAATAATCAAATTGCAGTGATCATGATATTTATAATTACTTACGCCTCGACCTTTACCAGAGGACCAACTATTTCGGCCCTAATAAATAAACAATTGGACAAAAAATCTAGAGCCACCACTTTATCTATGATAGCCATGCTGGATAAGTTGTATATTGGAGTTATGACAGTAGTTTTTGGAATCATGGCTCAATATTCGTTTAGAATAACTTTTCTAGTTATGGGAATACTGATCCTTGGCTTTTCCGTTATCTTGCGAGTGAATAAATATGCACATTCAAGTATCTAAACTATCAAAATCATTTGGCGGACAAGATGTTCTCAAAGATGTTTCATTTGCCATAAATAGCGGCGAGAAAGTAGCTTTATTGGGTAAAAATGGCTCTGGTAAATCAACTCTGTTTAAAATCTTAATGGGGGAAGAAACGCCGGATTCAGGATATGTAACTTTTAATCCCAAAACTGTCCAGATTGGATACTTACCTCAAGTAGCGGATGACAACGATCCTTTGTCTAGCGGACAAAAATTGAAGAAACGATTTAGAGAGATATTAATTTCTAAACCAGACTTATTACTTTTGGATGAACCAACTAATCATTTGGATTGGAAGGGAATGACCTGGTTGGAAAAAGAAGTAATGGTGTTTGCTGGTCCCGTATTAATTGTTTCTCATGACCGTTATTTTTTAGATAGAGTCGTAGATAAGATTATTGAATTAGAGAAAGGTGAATTAAAAGTTTATGGCGGTAACTATTCACTTTATAAACAGCAAAAACAAATTGAATTAGAGTCCCATTTGCGAAGTTATGAGAAACAACAAAAACAGATACAAAAATTGCAGGTAGATCTTTTGGAAAAAAGAAATACTGTCCAAAAAGGCGGCACTGATGCACCACCAACTAGAGACAAGGATAAATTTGCCGCTTCTTTCTTTGCTAATCGAGTAGGGCGTAAATTTGGAAAACAGATTCAGGCTTTGGAAAACAGAATAGAAAGTATTGAAAAGATCGATAAACCTGAAGCAAACTGGGAGCTGAAAGCATTATTTAAACCAAAACAGGAAAGTAACCAAACAGTAGTTCAGATAAAATCTGTAAATTATAAAGATATTCTAAACGAGGTTTCTCTGATCATTCAGAAAGGCGAACGATTGGCTTTAATCGGTGATAATGGTAGCGGTAAAACTACCTTGATTAAACTTATATTAGGTCAACTTACACCAGACGATGGAGAAATAAATATTGGAAACGGAGTACAGATTGGATATTTGAGTCAAGAGCATCAGGAGTTGGATTCTGATAAGATAGTTCTCGACGAATTGGCTAGTGAAAATATAGATAAGACTGAAAGCTACAAACTGTTGAGAAGGTTTTTATTGCCACCAGAAAAAATAAACCAACCTGTCAAATTTCTGAGTAGTGGAGAAAAAGCCAAGCTGCTTCTGGCTAAAATCATGACTAGTGAGGCTAACTTTATTATTCTCGATGAACCTACTAATCATCTAGATATTCAATCTCGTCAAGCAATTGAAGAGGCTCTGGCCAATTATCCAGGAACACTTTTAGTAATTTCGCACGATAGGTATTTTCTGGATAAAATAGGAATTACAGATTCTATTGAAATGGGAAAATTTAAGTTAAAGATATGAATAAATATGTTGACCCTACAATAATTCAGGGATTTCGTGACAAGGGGAAGCCTTTTGAATACTCTAAATTAATTCAGCAATTAGAAGGACTAAACAAAAATAGCAGAAGTATTTATACTGCAGCGCCTTTACTTCGAGCAATCATTGATACTACCCCACCACTCCTAGGTTTTATAACATTTGATCAAGTTGCCTCTCAGTACTCATGGGACAGTTCCAAGCGTTTCAATATTAAAGCGCTTCAGGATTTTAGAAACGAAGGTGACTCGTCTCTTCATACTCAAATCTCAAACAAAAAGGATTACATTGGAGACTTACCTTCAAGTCATTGCATTAATACTTTACTTGAGGAATGTCTCAAGCATGGACAATCAGAAGACTTTTTGGCTTCTGAAGAATTAAGAACTAAAAAAAGGAAATCTAAACCCACGATCGAAGTTATTTTAAAAGAAGTTACAACTAGTTGGCAAAATTACTCAGCTGGACGATATATGTTCTATAGCTTTCGGGTGTTCTTGCATATTGACAATTTCAATAGTTCAAAGTCAGATTATATAAGTGTATCTATGGAAGGAAATACTGACACGGAAACATGGAAAAGCAATTACTTTGTTTTCGATGATTCTAATAATACCAATATGCAGCCAAATGAGGCGTTGAAAGTTGAAGCAGAAGATGTAAGAGACATTCCAGTGTTTCTAACTGATGTCGAGCCAAGAGCTCATCCACAAGGGCATAGATTTAGGCCAGTGGGAGGCACTAATATTTATAAAGTAATCGTTGAAACAAAAAGTGGTCAAGAATTTTCATTGGAAGTTAGGTTGGCACCTTAACTTAAACTTCTTCTGTATAATTACGCTATGTCTCAGAAGATCTTGCAGAAAAATGCTTTAGAACAAGCACGTGATTGGTGGCAGAAGATTTTATATCTTGAGAACCAGGTTGACTCATTGGAAAAAATTAAAGGAATTCCCACGATATCTATTTCCGTTTTTTTACTTAAAACTCAATACGTTGAATTTCAGTTAAAACAGCTAATAACCTCTATTGATCAACATATCTTCTTCTCGAATTTTTCTTCTGTCATCAAACCCCAGGTGAGAACTCCAAGACAATTGGAAGATAGCAACATCAGAATGTTGGGGCAGATTTTAAATGAGCTTAAGAAGTATAAAGGTGAATCACTAAAGAATTTAATTAGCTATCTTGGGGAACTAAATAAACAAAGAATTAAGTTTACCCATAAACTTTATGAGTCTAAGGGGACAATTTTAGAATTGCACAAAGAAGCAGAAAGAGGAACAGCTTTGGCTAGTAAGATTCTTCAAGAGATAAAAGAAATAGATAAACAACTGGAAGACAATGATCCTCTAGATAAAAAGTAGAATTGTCTACAGATTCCAGCTTTCTGGATGGAAAAACTCATTAAATTCGGTTAAGTACTATAATTAGTCAGTATGACAATTATAATAGCAGTAATTATTGGTTTCTTTTTGGCCTATGGCTGGGAATGGCTTTGTGAACGAATTATTAAAGTTAAAGCCATGATTGTTTTTGGTTATCGTTTACACCACAGTCTTTATGGATTGGCATTCATTATCATGGGTTTCGTATTTCAAAACATTATTCCATTTGGTCTGGGTATGGGAATTATAATTCAACACATTATTACAGACGGATTTCGTTTTGTATCAAAAGAAATTCGAAAACTATGAGCTATATTGAACAATTTTTCACTATTGCACTATTGGTACAAGTTGCTCACTCGATAGAAGAATTGTTTACTTGTTTTCACAAGAAATGGTATTTGTTTAAGATGCCGTTTTGGGTGTTCCTAGCATTTGAATTGGTTTTTTCAGGGTTTTGGATTTTGGTTCTATTACTCAAATCGTTTCCCAATAGAGAAGCTGTTCAATTGGTATTTCTAGTATTGATGTTTGCCAATGGCATCCAACATATTGTGTGGGCAGGATACGCAAAGAAATATGTTCCTGGTTTGGTTACCGCAATTGTGCACATTGGCATATCTGTAGTGTTTGGTTACAATTATCTGACTATGTCACCACAGATCAAAGTTCCAGAATCTTTTGGGAAGAAAATTTTGTTTATCCATCATTCTACAGGTGGCAATTTGATTGCAGAGGGTAAATTGCGAGTGGAAGTAAACCGATTGGACCCCATCGTTCAATTTTGGGACCACAGTTACAACTATGCGCCGCTTATTTCTCAATTTACGCATTATCGAGGGTTGACCGATGCCAGTGGAAATATCACAGGTCAAGATTATAATATTGTCCTGAGTAACAATTCGCCTAAAGAATATGCAGAGATCTTTGCCCGAGATCCAAGTGACTCTACTTTACAAGCTATATTGAGTTACGATCTTGTTGCTTTCAAAAACTGTTTTCCCACTACAAAGATTGTTTCGGAGAGCCAGCTTGAAGAAGACAAAAAATATTATATTGCAATCAAAGCTAGTTTAAAAAGGTTCCCCAACAAACACTTTGTACTACTAACTCCCCCACCTCTAAGAAAAAGTATGACCAATATGACCAACGCCAAAAGAGCCAAGATGCTGGTGAGCTGGCTAAAAGACGAGTTTGGCAAAGACACCTCCAATATCTCTGTTTTTGATTTATTCGGCCTGTTGGCGGACGAAAACGGGTTTTTGAAAAGTGAATATCAAAGACTATTCTCTTTTGATTCGCATCCCAATACACTGGCAAACAAAACTGTTTCACCAGTTTTTGCAAAATATCTGGCTGAGACTATCTTGTTAGAGTAATGAATATTAAAACGATAACTAATTGGTTCACCTTAAACTGCAAGAGGAACTAGGTAATTTGGACAGTGGGTCAGTACTAGTGCCTTGTTAAAAATACTTTTATAACTTCCACCATCTTCTCCATTTGATAATAAAAAGATAGGTGACCTGTGCCCAAGAAAGTGTGTACTTGTGCTGCTGGATAGACTCTTTTAAAGTCTCCATCGTCCTGCATTAAGCGGTCATTATCAGTTCGTAATATCAAGACCTTTCTTTTAAGATATGAAAAATCTTCTGGATTAAGTTCTTGTTTAAAGAAGTCTAAATGTATTCGAATAGTTGTTTGTAACAATCTTTTGTCTAAAAAGTTTCGATAATAATCTTGCATTATCATTTGGTAATATCTACTATCTTGCTCGTTTGTGGGCACAAAGTATTTTGTGGTATCGCTTTTACTCACACCCTGAATTTGTGCGGCAAATCTGGAAATAAACCTAATTAACCAATCTGAGATAATCGGAAGAGCCATTTTAACTAATTTTAACGGGACTATAATCTCTCTTTTGTATGTTTGGGAGTTTGGAGTACATGAGTGAGAAATGATTAAAGCCTTAACCCTGTTTGGATTATCCCGAGCAAAAGTTTGCGCCAGTACACCTCCCATTGATAGCCCATATAAAATAACCTTCTGAGCCTTTTCCGTATCGAGAATTTTATTTAGGACGATATTAAACTCTTGGGTAGAGTCAAGATTGTGGATAGTCAGTACAATTTCTCGATAATTATCTTCAAAAGCTCTAATAAAGCGGAAGTTGCTTTCGGCAGTTTGAGCACCACCAGGCAATATCACAATTGTGTCTTTTCCTTTTCCTGTGCTTATATATTCCCATTCGACCCCGTCAATGGTTTTATAAGATAGTGGGTAAGGTAAAGTTTTCATCGCTAAATTCTATCATGACAAAATTAAAGCTGGATCGTAATTGAAAGATTGAAGCTGAAATAATTAAAAGACAAAATAAATAATATTGTGGCGGATCCGCGCCCCCGCCCCAGCTTGGGGATTACCTGCTAAAAAGGAGGGCATGCGACAGGGAAACTTTGGAATTTTCGTAGACTTGCAAAGAAGCATGCCCGACCCACGTGAGGGCCGGGTAAAATCTTTGGAATCAGAACTCCGGCCCGAACCGTTGGGTGTCCTCGCGAAGCGGTGCTAGAACAGGGAGGGGTAAGATGAAAGAAGGCGGGGGCAGATCGGCGGACTACCCCACACCGACCACCGTATCTATTTATGAGGTGTAAAAGTGTAAGAAGTATAAATGTGTAAGAAGATGATAGAGAAGGTGGCGACGGCGAGCAGAAGCGAGCCGTATACCAAAGATAACGTCGCCACCCGCCCGCAGACTTGACCGAGGGCGCTCCAAAGGCGGGAGGTGTGGGGTCGCCGCCACAATACCCGGGTGGGTGGGCTGTTTGGAATGTAGTAAAATATAAGGGTTATTTAATAATTTGGTTCGTACTTAGCGCTGCCGAAGCAGCGCAACGCGCGCGCAAAAAATCCGGCGGAAAAGGCGAATCCCGA
>CAYIGO010000024.1:0-8191 GCA_964362965.1 uncultured Gammaproteobacteria bacterium
ACACTAAAAAAGTCCTTCGACTCCGCTCAGGACGAACACCGATTGATACTGGTGTTCGGTTGCGCAGGACTAAGGGATCATAGCAAGAGACCTTTGATGGGAAAGATCGCGGTCAATTATGCAGACAAAATAATTGTTACAGCAGAAGATCCAAGGACAGAAAAATTAGATGATATATATAAGGATATTGCTGCGGTGGGGAGTCTTCGAGAGGACGATCGTCAGAAAGCAATCAACATGGCTGTCAAGTTGGCCAAGAAAGGGGACATAGTTGTTGTGACAGGCAAAGGTCACGAGAAATCAATTTGCTTTGGGACAACAGAATATCCTTGGAGTGATCAAGAGGCCGTAAAAAAAGCCATCAAAATGCTAAAATGATTAAATGATCAAATGGCTAAATCTGCTCAAGTCCGAAGCTCTGGATTTTTGGCAATTTCTCAAAGTTTATAGTAATTTTTTATTTTGGCGCGGATACCGAGGATTTCGGGTATTTGAATCTGGAAAAGATATCATAGCCAGGCTTTTATACCGTCAGAGAGGCCGGTTTAGCCAGCCTTTCCTGCATGCTGCTATGGCAGGACTAACAGCCCTTGGCATTACCTTGGCCCCAGTATTGGCAAATTCACTCCCTTCTTCAAGTACCAACGAATTGGCAAATCAAGCTCCCAGTCAGGTAATACGGGAAATAACGAGCGACGACACTACTACCAAAGAGTCCGATAAAGTCCGTGATACTGTCCAGAATTATCTAGTTCAGCCGGGGGATACTGTATCCAAAATTGCAGTGGACCGCGGGGTAGATACCGATACTATCCGTTGGGCAAATAATCTCAGTAGTGTCGACGATATCAAGCCGGGTCAAAGCTTAAGAATTTTGCCGGTTTCAGGTGTAGTTCACAAAGTAGTCCGGGGCGAGACTATTTTTAGTATCGCCAAAAAATATGCCACAGGCTCCCAAGGTATAGTCGATTATCCCTTCAATACATTTGTAGACGACGAGACCTTTTCTCTGGCGGTAGGTCAGGAATTGATAGTTCCAGACGGCAAAATGCCCAATATTCAGCCATGGTCACCCACCCGGTATGTCGCAGCCACGACCCCCAATGCAGGTGCAGTTTCGGCCACAGGCCGGTTTATTTGGCCGATTGGAGGGACAATTACTCAGCGCTTTGCCTGGTATCACAAGGGTGCCGATATTGCTACAGCTTACGGGACACCGATACTGGCCGCTGATGCTGGTCGAGTAGTGGTCGCTGGATGGCCAGCCAACGAAGGCTATGGCAACCGGGTGATGATCGATCATGGCAATGGTTATACCACTCTGTACGCTCATATGGCCTCAATTTCGGTATCAGCTGGGCAGACTGTCAATCGTGGGGACAGAATCGGTCTTGAGGGTTCAACAGGACGATCTACTGGTCCCCATCTTCACTTTGAAGTCCGCAAAAATGGCGTCCCAGTTAATCCATTTGATTATTTAAAGTAATTTAGTGGTAAAATGCCTCGATGAATCAAGCAATCAACCTACTGGTTTTTGATGAAAAAAATAGAATCCTATTACAACTCAGAGATCAAAAACCTACTATAAAGAATCCTGGTGTATGGTCAATTATCGGAGGAAGACAACATGTTGGAGAAACCTTTGATGAATCGGCTACCCGCGAACTACTTGAGGAGACGGGTCTAGAAGTTAATAAATTTACTTGGATTGGTTCGAAAGTATTTGGATTAGATGGTAGCAGTGTAAATATACATTTCGGCACAATTAAGCTAGCGGGAAATATAAAAATTAGGTGTTTAGAAGGTCAAAAAATGGAGTTTATGACCTTTAATAAATTGTTATATGAGAATATCGCACCTGATTACAGAAATATAATTATTAGTAAGATTTTGAGATATTTATTTATGAATGATATTTTAAATTTTTTTCTTTGTCTTTTTCAATTAATTTTCGCAAATATACAGAACGCGGGATTCTTTCATTTTGCGAAATCCAATCCAAATACTCAATTAGTGATGGGGGAAGTATAAAATTGAATCTAATATCTGATTTTTCAGATGCCGTTATTAAGGATTGATCGAGTACCCTTTTCAAATTATTAAGCGTATATTCTTCATATATAAATTTATCAGAATCCATCGTTTCAAAAAAGCTGGTTTTCTTCTCCTTAACATATAGCCCCAAGATGGGATGGTTTTTTTCCAAAGCTAATCTAATACGGTAACCAATATTAATAGACGACGGGAATGATAGTTCGGCTACAATCAAATCTGAGCCAGAAATTCTTTTCAAAAAATCTTTATTTTCTCTTGCTAGTTCCTCTGGAGAAACATTATTATCGCGTTTTATATAAACATAACTGTCATCTACCGTATGACCCATTTCTTTAAGTACTTTAATAATTAATTTGTAATTTTCTCCGTAGATAGGAACCTGTGTTCGCGAAGCAATAAAATAGATATTCATAACCCAATTATACCCCCAATTTATGTTAAAATATAGATATGTCTGGAAAGTTGCTTCCTCAGTTCATGCAAGTCGTTTTATGGAGCTATGATTTGGCCAAAATTGACCGTGATCAGGACTGGAAATTAATCATTACCCAAGGCCTTAATTTTGGAAGTGATCAAGTTGTTTCGTGGATTAAAGAAAATTATTCCGACGATCAGATTAAATATGTAGTTACTCATCCCGCTAGGGGTATCTGGTTTCGAGAAAGATTGCGGAAATGGCTTGGCTATTTTGAAATGTTGATTGACCCCCTTGATTATGAATTGGCGATTCTAGATTTGAATCCCAGGCCAAGGTTAACCCAAGCATATTTTGCTAGAAAGGGTATATAAATGTCACTGTATCCCCAGATTCTTAACGAAAAACAAAAAGATTTAATTAAAGATATTGGTTTTTTGAATTTTCCACCTTATTATTTGAGCGGTGGCACAGCGCTTGCATTGCAATTGGGACATAGAACATCATTAGATTTTGATTTTGACAGCAATGAAAAGTTTGACAGTCAACAATTATTTGTTGATGCCGAAACCGTTAGCCGTACTGAGAATACACTTCAAGTTGTGATAAATGAGATAAGTGTATCGATTTTCTACTATCCATATAAATTGATAGATAATTTGGTGAACTTTGAAAGTATTCAGCTTGCGGGACTCTGTGATATTGCTGCCATGAAGATTGTAGCTATCATTCAAAGAGCCAGACAACGTGATTTTGTAGATATGTATTATTTGATCAAGCGTTTAGGACTAAGAAAAGTTATAGATTCCGTATATCAGAAATATCCTTGGTATTTGGATAATGAGATGATTATTTTCAGATCATTAATCTATTTTGAGGAGGCAGATAACGATTCAGAAGCGGGTAGAATTACCGTTTTTGACTCAAAAATTACCTGGGAATTAGTAAAGTTCGAAATAAAAACTGAAGTTGATAGGTATCTTGTTGAAAATCATGAGTAATTTTGTCATTGACAATGTCTCAGATTATGAAGATAGCAGGGGCTATTTTATCGGCCAATTTATGGCTAAATACGGCAGAGACGATTTGGTCACAGACCAAGTCGAGATTTCCTGGAAAAAGCTCGATTCATCTTTTAAGGAAAGTCCACATTATCACAAAATTGGGATAGATATAAATATTATTGTTTCTGGTCATGTGACTGCCAAGATTGACGGTAAAACGTACGATCTTTATCCTCGGGATTTCTTGGTCGTCTACCCACCCACAATCTTAGAAGATTATATTGTGCACGAGGACACTGAGCTAATTGTTATCAAAGCACCAAGCGTAGAAGGGGATAAATATTTAATCCTATAGTCATTACTCACCTGATGTGTATTGATACACTTGACCTATAGTGATACAATAATGCTAAAGTAATGGTAAATATAGTAACAGATTTTGAGTTTGCACAACGAGAAATAAAACACTTTAAAATTAAGTTTGATAAAACTCTTAAAAATCTTCTTAGTAAAAAAATTACAGAAGCCAGGAGAATTAACTCTGAACTTGGAGACATGTTAAGAGTTGGTGCGGATTTTATAACCAATGGGGGTAAAAGATTGAGACCCGCCTTTGTATATTTTGGGTACAAAGCAGTTAGAAAAATAATCAATGAAGATACAATATTAAAGGCTTCGATTCCAATAGAATTGCTTCACGCTAGTGCTTTAATACACGATGATGTTATGGATAACTCTGATACTAGAAGGGGGAGACCAACTGTACATAAAATATTTGGAAAAAGATTAAAAAATGACAAAGCGGGTGAGTCATTAGCTATAGTATTGGGAGATATGCTGCTTGCCTTGGCCGATGAAACACTCGATGCCAGAATTGGAGATGTAAAAACATTTTTTGATGAAGCACGAAAAGAAATAAATTTTGGTCAACATTTAGATATAGTTGGTGATTCATTATCGGAAGTAGATAATAAGTGGATTACTCAGGTAATGCGTTATAAAACGGCAGGTTATACAGTAGAAAAACCTTTAATAATGGGGGCTGCTTTGGCTGGTGCGACTGCCAAAACTATAAATAATTTATCCCGATATGGAATTAATTTGGGAATTGCATTTCAGATACAGGATGATATCTTGGGAATGTTTGGTAATGAGAAAAAAGTTGGAAAACCCGTTGATTCAGACTTAAAAGAAGGTAAAAAGACTCTTTTGGTGTGGAAGACTTTGAATAATCTAGCACAGGAGAAACGACAAGCCGATATTAAGAGATTTAATTCTATTTTGGGTAATCAAAAGCTGACTAAAAGTGATTATGTATGGTGTCAAAAGTTAATGAGAGAGGTGGGAACCGTCGAATATTGTGAGGATAAAGTTAAAAGTATGACAAAAGCAGCAAAAAAATTCTTGCAAAAAATAAGAATAGACCCTGAGGCAAGAAGATACTTAGTGGGGATTGCCGATTATTTAGTTGACAGAAATTATTGAGATATATGGCACAAATAGAAGAAGAGCAATGGCTGGAACAGGTAAAAAATGAATGGATGGTGATACCTAAATTTCAGGTAGACCCCATTAAATTAAAACATTTGGCAATAATTTGTGATGGCAATAGAAGAGCAGCCAATTCTAAAAATTTGAACCCCTGGGTTGGACACCGAATGGGTGTAGAAGTAATCCACGGAATTTTAGAAGCAGGTAGAACTTGGGGAATTACCAATCTCACATTTTGGACTTGGTCTACCGAAAATTGGAAAAGAGATGCCGACCAGACAAATTTTGTTATGGAGCTAGCTTCAACTTATTTACAAGACAAAAGAACTATAGATAATCTAATTAATAATCAAGTCAGGTTTACTCATTTTGGAAGAAAAGATCGAATTCCGTCAGGTGTTAGAAAGGCAATCGAGTATTTGGAGACAAAAACAATGGATTTTGATAAATTTCATTTGAATTTAGCACTTGATTATGGTGGTCTTGACGAGTTGGCAAGGGGAATGAGACAGGTTGTTGAATGGATTCAAAAAGGAAAGTTAACAGAACAGGAACTTATTGCCAATCCAGCGATAATTTTAGGAGCTTTAGATTCGAGAGATCAGCCCAATCCAGATTTAGTTATAAGAACAGGAGTGTCAGAGGGCGAAATTCCTCACACCAGTGGATTTATGCTCCCACAAACAACATATTCTGGCTGGAAATTTATTCCTGAACTATTTCCAGACTTAACGCCAAATCTCTTATTGAGCCAAATAAAAGACTTTTTAGGTTACGATAAAAGATTGGGAAAATAAGCTATATGCCAATCGAAAAAAAATTAACTCCTAACCATGAGATTAAAGAAAAATATAAAAAGGTTGGTGTAGTTGCATTTGTTATTAATAACGACGGGGAAGTATTGGTAGTGCAAGAAAATTCGTCCAAGGCATCAACCGTTAAGAAAGCAGGCGAATGTGGAGTACTTTGTGAAACATCAGAGGGTGATGAAAGCTGGATGGAAACATTGATGAGAGGCTTTAGGGAAGAACTTGGGATCGATGGTCAAAATGCCCGTGAATTATTAGAAATTGATTCAGAGGAAAACTTCTTGGGAGAAGGATTGTTTGTAGAGGGAGTATTGGCTAGAGTTTGCACTGTTGGTTGGAGAGGATCCAAAGAAGAGGCTATGAAATTAACTGGTGACGGGGAAGTGCGTGTTGTGGGATGGTCAAGAATCGAAGACCTTTCAGCTTTGAATTTAAGGCCAGGGGTTAGGAATATCTTAAATCAATGTCTTGAGCAAGATTTATTAAAGTAGAAAATGTATGAAAAAACAATTGATCTTAATAAAATTAGGAGGAAGTTTGATTACAGATAAAAATCGGGCATTTTATGCAAAAAGACAGGTCATCCGTCGGTTAGCCAAGGAAATAAAAGTCTCTTTGTCTGATAAATTTGATTTGATTATTGGCCATGGAAGTGGATCTTTTGGGCATGTAGTAGCCTCGAAGTATCAAACTCAAGATGGTATCGTAAATAAAAATAGTATAAAAGGTTTGAGCTTAGTAGCTGATGCAGCTATTCAAATAAATAGAATTGTTATGAAATCTCTTTTAAATGCTAAATTGTCGGTAATTTCGTTTGCTCCAGCTAGTTTTCTAACGGCAACAAGTCAAAAACCTAGTAATTTATTGATTGAGCAAATTAAAATTAGCTTGAAAATTGGTATTATTCCCATAATTTATGGCGATATTATTTTGGATGAAAAACAGGGTTGTTGTATTTTTTCGGGAGAAAAAACTTTGGACATTTTAGCTAAGTCTTTTAAAGATGATTATCGGAGTGTCAAAATAATCTTGTGTGGGGACACTAACGGAGTTTATGATGCTAAAGATAAAACTATATCCAGAATAGATGCCACAATATTTAAAAAATTATCATCAAGTATTAAAGGTTCAAGTGGTATAGACGTAACGGGGGGAATGATACATAAGGTGGAGTCAAGTTTAAAGTTGGCGACAGATTTTGGGATTGAGACACGTATTATAAATGGTAAAAGTATGGGAAAATTAAAAAGAGTTCTTTTAGATAATGAGGTAAGGGATACAACTTTGATAACCAATAATTAGAACATGTCTGTGTCTATTGCACTCAGCTGGTACCAAAGTTTTTCCAGATCGTTCATTTCTAGCCCACACTCAGCTTTTGTTCTGATAGATTGTTTTGTTTCAGTTATAATTTCTGGCGGCTGTTTTCCCCACACAAATTCCCAAGCTACTCCAACAATTTGAACCGTTTCAGCATCGATTTTTGATAAATCATTTTGGCTTATGGTCGGTAGTACTTGATCTAATGTTAGGCTATTTGGTCTTTGGAAAAGAGCTGGTGAGCCTTCAATCAGCAACTTTGTATTCCAAAAGTCGGCTTTGCCTTGTAATTCAGCCAATTCACCAGCAACCAAAGCTTTGACAAGTTTAATTTTTTGCTCAATCTGCATAATTAATGATATTATATATGTCTATGCAAGTTGTTTTAGTTGACAAGAACGATAAAGTCTTAGGTTGCAAGGAAAAATTTGAAGCTCACCATAGACCCGTTCTATTACATCGGGCTATTTCTGTCATAATTTTGGATTCCTCTGGGACAAAAATGCTTCTTCAAAAGAGAAATGCAGATAAGCCAACCTGGCCACTTTTTTGGTCAAATGCCTGTTGCACTCATCCCTATATGGATGAATCGTATCTTGATTGTGCATCTAGGCGCTTGAAAGAAGAAATGGGGTTTGAAGTGCCCCTAACAGAGAAATTGAGATTTGTTTATGAGGCAGATTATGATAAAGTTTGGGGTGAGCATGAGCATGATGTAGTCTTTGAAGGTAAGTATGACGGGGAAATAAAGTCGGATCCCCAAGAGGTTGCTGATTGGAAATGGATGAGAGTTGATGATTTAAAGAAAGATATAAGAGTTAAGCCGGAAATTTATACCCCATGGTTTAAATTGATTCTAGATAAGCTCCCTATCCTATAGTCATTACTCACCCAATGTGTATTGCCCCACTTGACCTATAGTGTATAATCTGTTATTAGAATGATATACAAGACAAATAATTTTTTATTTGCCTCAAATTCTTTTCTGCCTGCCTTAGGGTATGGAAATAGAAAACACTAACGAATGTCTGCAGCCACCACACTTGAAAATGGTTTTACCTCTGGCCTCAAAACGCTTAAAGAAGCTATCGCTTATC
>CAYIGO010000025.1:0-8119 GCA_964362965.1 uncultured Gammaproteobacteria bacterium
GGTTTTGGCCATAGGCTGCAATGTTGCCAACGACTGCGGCCCCGACAGTACCAGGGATCAGGGCCATGTTTTCCATTCCTGACCAGTTGTTTTCGACTGTCCACATGACCAACTCATGCCAGTTTTCCCCAGCAGCCGCCTCTATTATGACTTCGTCATCTGTTTGGGAAATGACTTGCCGGCCTTTTAGATCCACTCGGATTATAGTCCCAGGAAAGTCATGAACAAACAGGACATTGGCACCCAATCCTAGAAACATATATTGTTCATCTACTCTAAGTTTCTTAAGGTCCTTAGGAAACTTAAGTAACATTAGGTCTTTAGCTTTTGCTGGTACTCGCAGGGTATTATATTGAGCCAAGTTGACCATAACTGATATAATATACCAGTGACGGTCAAAATTACAGGCGGAATACCTCTGTTTGGTGAAGTGACGCCAGTGCCCAACAAAAATGCAGTTCTTTCGGCCATCCCCGCCGCCATCTTATCTTCAAGTCCCATTACCTATACCAACCTTCCGGACACAACCGATGTCAACAAGTTGTTACAAATTCTCAAATTATTAGGTGTGAGTGTTGTCAAAACAGCCGAGGGGACAGTGTTGGACGCTTCAAAAATTAATTCCTGCCGAGTCGACAAAGAATTGGGAGAACTTATCAGGTCATCGATTATGCTTGTAGGACCATTGCTTGCCCGTTTTGGTAGGGCTGAGGTGCCAATTCCAGGTGGTTGTGTCTTGGGTCAGCGCTCGATTCATGCCCACGTTGATGTATTTACCAAAGCTGGTTGTACTGTCGAGTTTGTAGATGACTATGTTATTTTTGCTACTCCCAAAAAATTGGAGAAAGATTATGACATTTGGCAGTTTGAAGCCAGTGTGACCGCGACCGAAAACTTTGTCATGTATGCAGCCGGAGTTGGCGCTAAATTTACACTGACTGACGCTGCTTGCGAACCCCATGTGACCCAATTATTAGAATTGTTATCAAGTATGGGAGCGGAAATTTCTGGCATTGGTTCAAACAAAGTGACGATAGTTGGTAAACAAGCTTTAGGCGATGCCTCGTTTACCGCCTTGCCAGACCAAATCGACATCGCTGGAATTATTGTGGCGGCAGGTGTAACCCGAGGCAAGATCAAAATCCTAGGAGGTAATATTCCTTGGATTATTGGAGGATTGATTCAGACTTTTAAAAAATTTAATATCAAATTTTCTACGGATAACGCAGATTTAATTGTGGATGCTACAGATGGATTAAAGGTTGACCCCAAGAATTCAGGTTTTCCGCTGGCCAGCGATGGCCTGCCCAAGTTTATTCCCAGACCTTGGCCTGGTTTTCCAGCTGATGCCCTGCCTCTGATTGTGCCATTGGCTTGTAAAACCCCAGGCCAAATGCTTGTCCAAAACTGGATTTATGAATCAGGCCTTGATTTTATACGGGAGATAAATGCCATTGGTGGTCAGGTATTTATGTGTGATCCCCAGCGGGTGATCGTCACTGGACCAGTGAATTTCACTGGTGGTCGGGTGAATCCTCCGGGAGTCATTCAAGCGCATGTGGCGGTCTTTCTGGCCGCCTTGTGTGATCCGGTGGAGACAATTATCGAAGGGGCGGAAACCTTATCCCGCAGATATGTTGATTATTTTGAAGTTTACAAGAAATTAGGGGCAAAGATAGAAGTTTTGGCCTAGATGATTTCGTGAGGTCTCTTTGAAATTAATCCAGGAACTTTTTTAAAATCTTCGTCATAGGTACACAAGACTACTCCTTTGGGTATTTGAGTGGCGATCAGGCAATCTCCTAGTTTTATATTCAGATTTTGATATAGTTCTAAAGCGGCGTGGGTGTTTGTTTTTTCAATCAATATCAAGTTTCTAATTTTTAATAGAGTCGATATCTTATTGAGTACCTCTTGTTTGGGTTGCTTATAGATTTTTATTAAGACATAGATCAATTCGGACATGACCATATTGGAAGTATATGGTATCAACTTCCCGACTTTAAAACGCAAAAATAGGTTTGCTGTTTCGGTGTGTGACTTTAGATCATCTGCGACAAAAAAGCGTAAGAAAATATTGGTATCTAAGAATATTTTTTTGGTCATAGATCAGAGTAGTCGATGTAATCTCTGATTTTGTCAGCGGGAATAGGGTTTTTTACTTTAAAAACACCTGCCAACGACATAAAATCGTCCTTATCGGGGCTTATTTGAACACTTTGTTCCTTAAGCTCTATTTTTACCCGACCATGCTGCTTGAAAATTTTACGTGCGGATACCGGAATGTGCAGTTGCCAGCTGGGAGTAATTGTTCCATACATTTGTGTTTGCATGAATTAATATTAATACAATGACTCACCATTGTCAATGATGAATACTTGCCATTGTTGCCGAAGATGAAATAACGAATAACCTATAGTACTTGACAACAACAACTATTAGAATACATCACATGACAGATCTTGGACAGGAAAAATTAAAAGAATTAAGGGTTGCTCGTTTGAAAAGAGCCGCTTCAAATGTCGTAAATGGTGTTTCGGAAAGATTGTTTCCCACAAAGGAGACCGTGGGGACAGTACTTCAAAAAGAATCAGTTCTTCCTGTATGGGGGACCTTGGTTTTGGCCGATGCGCTTTCAAATTAACTCCTGAAGAATTCAGGAATGGTAAACTTGGGAGATGAAAGTGGGAATTTTTGATTCTGGGCTGGGAGGGTTGACTGTGGTTTCTGAAATAAAAAAGAAATATCCCAAATCGAGTATTATTTATTTGGGTGATACTGCTCGAGTGCCATATGGTACCAGAAGCAAAGAAGTCATTGAAGAATTCGCTGTCCAAGATGCCAAGTTTTTGGAAAGCAAAAAAGTTGACCTGATTATTATTGCCTGCAATACAGTTTCGGCTGTTGCTGTTGACACTGTCAAAAAAGCAGTTTCAGTGCCAGTATACGAAGTGATTACGGCAGCCAAAAACGCTGCTGTCAAAGCGACCAAAAATGGCAAGATTGGTGTCATTGCCACACGCGCTACTATCAATAGTGGGGCCTATGGAGTTCAGGGTTTGGCCTGTCCTTTATTGGTTCCCCTGATTGAAGAAGGGGAAATATCTGGACCAATTATTGATGCTGCTTTAGATAAATATTTAGACGAAGTTAAAACCTGGGGAATAGATACTTTGATTTTGGGTTGTACACATTATCCGTTGGTAAGTGATTTGATTGCCCAGAAGTTGCCCGGTGTGACACTTATTAGCTCTGGGGCAGAACTTGCAAAGACTTTGAATATTTCTGAAAATGAAGATTTTGAGGATGAGTATTATGCTACAGATTTGACGGATCGATTCAAGACTATGGCAGGTGATGTTAAAATTAACCTTGCGCATTTATGAAAGTAGCCATATTGGGATGGGGAATAGATACTCAGGATGTTGAGCCGTATTTGCGGTCTCAGGGCCATGATATTGATATTTTTGATGAAAAAGACAAGCTGTTTGGCGATTTGAGCGGCTATGGCATGATAGTCAGGAGCCCGGGAGTCTATAGGTATCGTAAGGAACTAAAGGATCTAAATAATGTCACTTCGAAAATTAAGCTATTTTTTGATGTCTGTCCAGGCAAAATTATCGGAGTCACAGGGACTAAGGGCAAGGGGACTACGTCAACTTTGATTTATGAAATATTAAAAAAAGCCGGTAAAGATGTTTACTTGGGTGGAAATATTGGACTTGGAATATTTCGAGATTTAGCCAAAATGACCGCTGATTCTTGGGTAGTATTAGAGCTTTCTAGTTTTCAGCTGATTGATCTGCACAAAAGTCCGCATATTTCTGTGACCTTGATGACCACTCTTGATCATCTGGATTATCACAAAGATGAAGCTGAGTATGTCAGTGCAAAAACGCCAATTTCAAAATTCCAAGGTCCAAATGATTATTCTATTTACAACATAGATTATCTAAATTCAGTCAAGATTGGACAGCAAGGAATGGGAAAAAAGATTGCCATAAGGAAGAACGATTGGACTAAGCCATTGAGATTGCGAGGAGATCACAATAGAGAAAATATGGTAGCTGCAGCCGCTGTAGCCAAGATATTAGATATTAGAAACGAGATAATAGAGGGTGTGGCTAGAGACTTTAAGGGTTTGGAACATAGGTTGGAGGAAGTGGCGACAGTGAAAGGGGTGACTTATTTTGACGATTCGTTTTCGACAGTTCCCGAGACGACAATTGCAGCCATCAAAGCTTTTTCTGAACCTATGATATTGATTGCGGGAGGTAGTGAGAAAGGAAGTGATTTTACCGAGCTTGGAAAAGTAATTTCTGAAGCAAAAAATATCAAAGCTGTTATCTTAATAGGTCTTATGGCTGACAGAATTGATAAAACCATTCTTAATCGTCACTTAAGAATCGTAAGAAACCTAAGTAACATGTCCGAGATAGTAAACACAGCCAGTAGTATAGCCGGGAGTGGAGATGTAGTGGTGATGTCACCGGCTGCAGCCAGCTTTGACATGTTCAAAAGTTACAAAGACCGCGGAGATCAATTTAAAGGCGCTGTAAAATCTCTCTAGCTAATTTATCCGAGTTTCCCGAACCCATGACCAGTATTACTGACTGAGGTTGGATGTTAGAAATTAGATATTGGATAATAGAGGAAAATTCGGGAAGATAAAGAGCTCCAGGAATAGCTTTGGCGATATCAGCTCCACTAAAATCTCCTGGATCAGCCTCACGACTGGCAAATATTTTGGAAATGATGACGTGATCAGCATCTTTGAGTGCGGGAGCTAAATCGGGCAATACCGCTCGCAAGCGCGAAAAAGTATGGGGTTCGATGACAACCCAAATAGGTTTCCCTGAGTACTTTTCTCTGAGCGCTTTTATATTTGATTGGAAGGCTGTGGGATGATTGGCATAATCATCAATAACAGTTATGCCATTTACGGTGTCCAGCTCTTGTAGTCTTCTGTCAATTCCTGAAAAATTTTCCAAGGTTTTTTTATAATTTATTTTTAATATTTCAGCCAGTTTTATCACTCCCATAGCATTGGCTTTATTGTGCACACCTGGAACCTTGAGTATCAAATCTTTTGGAAATTCAGATATTGAATAGGGAATTGAATTCTTTGGTAATTTTAGTTTGCGAATCAGAGGAGAGTCGGTATTGTAAATTAGAGTTCCACCGGGCTTTATTTGATCAATAAATTTTTGAAATATGTCGAGCATATTTTCAATAGTGTCAAAATATTCTGGATGATCCAGTTCAATATTGTTTAGAATTACAATATCTGGATGATAATGCAAGAAATTACTATAAAATTCATCGGCTTCAGTGACAAAATATTTACTTTTACCAATTCTGTGGCCATTGTTGGCTCCAAATTCCACGGTTGGATCCAATCCAGACTGTTCTAATAGTTTTCCAACCATTGCGGTTGTCGTTGATTTTCCATGAGTACCGGCAACACAAATGACAAATTTATCGGAGTGCAAATATTTACCCATAAATCCCTGCCAAGTCATAAGAATATTTTTCTGACGGGCTAGCTCAACCTCGGGATGATTGTTATTTTGAAAAAAAATAGCAGGACTGACACATAATATATCGATATTTTGTAAATGATCTGGACTGTGACCACCTGTTTTTAGGTCACAGCCCGATATTTCATATCCATAAGCTTTGGCAATTGCTGCAGCAGAAGCCATACCCGACCCCCCAATTCCCATAAAGTGAATTCTCATTTGCTCTATTATACCAATCTGCTATGATTATCAAAATGTTGCCAAAAGGTTTTTTGCCATCAGACCAACACTATTTACGTCTTGCCAAAAAACCAATTAGTGCAGGGGTGGTTTACTTCAATAAGATAGGTCAAATTCTGCTTGTTAAGCAAACATATTCAGATTACTGGACTGTCCCAGGTGGTTCTGCAGACAACTTGGAATCACCGCACGAATGTGCAGCTCGAGAAGTTCTAGAAGAATTAGGTATTTCTCTTCCAGTAAAACAGTTGTTATTGATTCAATATATTAAACGCGATGGATTGAAGGACTATCTCCATTTTATTTTTTATGGAGGAGTAATTACCGATAAAAAAATTCAAAAAGTGGTACTTCAAGCAGAGGAAATTGCCGAATATGGGTTTTTTAATATGAAACAAGTTCGAAAGTTAATAAATCCAAGAAATCAAAAGAGAATAAAATATATGATAAAGGCAATTTCGGAAAAGAGAATTTATTTTTTTGAAAATTGAAAATTGTATAATGATTAGGTTATGCAACTCTATTTGGGAGTCCTGATATTTTCATTTATAACCACAGCTCTTCTGATTGTGCCATTTATTGATTTTCTCTACCGTATGAAGCTGGTGCGAAAGGCAGAAAAGGCAGAAGTCCGAAAGATGGCTACCCCTGAGCTCGCTTTTATCCGCACTAAGCATGACCTCAAAGCTGGGACACCCACAGGACTTGGAATTTTGTTGGTTTTGGTTATTGCGGGATTATTTATTATTTTGTTTCCTACAATATTATTACCCAAAGTTGGGGCAAGCCTAGTCTCAAACTTTCCTATGATCAGAGAATTGGTAGTCATTTTTGTGACCTTTGTAGGTTTTGCCTTATTAGGTATGTATGACGATATTATGAAAGTCTTTGGTTTTGGAAGGACTGGATTTTTTGGACTTAGACGCTGGCATAAATTTGCCATTCAATGGATTATCGCCTTGATTTGCGCTGGACTACTCTATTGGGGGCTAAAAATTGATTTTATCTATTTGCCATTATTTGGTATTTGGCATCTTGGTGCTTGGTACTTGTTACTTGCCGCTTTCTTAATAGTGGCCTTTGCCAATGCCTTTGACATAACCTCAGGTCTTGATGGCTTGGGTGAGGGACTTCTAATGATTTGCCTCTCTGCTTTTTGGGTGATATCTATGTCTCAGCTCGATCAAGTACTCTCTTTATTTATTGCTATCTGGATAGGATCGCTCTTGGCTGGAATATATTTCACTATTTATCCTGCCCGGGCATTTCTTGGCAATGCCTCGGGTATGGCTTTTGGGGCCACCTTGGCCATTGTGGGGCTGTTGTCTGGCAAATTTGTCCCAATGTTGATAGTGGGTGGTGTATTCCTATTAGACGGAGGATCTAGTCTTCTTCAAATATTGTCCAAAAATATACTTAAAAAGAGAATTTTTCCCATTGCTCCTTTGCATCATTGGCTTGAGCTTGCGGGCTGGGAAGAGCCCAAGATTGTAGCCAGAGCCTGGCTGACAGGATTAATATTAGCTATTTTTGGAGTATGGTTAGCACTATTATAAGAAACATCAAGAATTTATATCATCTTGTTACCGGATGGTTTTATGTCATCTATTACGGTTTTCCGGCTAGAAGCTTGAGAATTATCGGAGTCACTGGTACCGACGGAAAGACGACGACAAGCCATCTGATTTATGAAATGCTAAAAGCTGCTGGCAAAAAAGTGGCATTAATTTCGACTGTCTCTGACACCGGCTTTCATGTTACTAATCCTGATGCCAGACAATTACAAAAAATGATACGCGAGATTGTAGATGGGGGATTTGAGTTTTTGGTTTTAGAGATAACGTCACATGGTCTGGACCAAAACAGATTGGTCGGAATTGGCATTGAAATGGCGGTGATCACAAATATTACTCATGAACACTTGGACTATCACAAAAATATGGCCAATTATAGGCAGGCGAAGGCTAAGATTCTCCACAATACTCACTACGCAATTCTAAACAGTGATGATCCCTCGTTTACATGGCTTAGCAATCAAGTAGATCGAGTGACAAAAATCGTTCCGTTTACAAAATGGCCCGATAGTAGGCGTAGTTTGGCACTAGCTGGAGACTACAATCGGTATAATATAGCAGCAGCAGCGGCTGTTGCCGAGATATTAGAAATTAGAAATTGGACATTAGAGGTGATAAGAAACTTCAGTGGGGTACCTGGTAGGATGGAGGAGATCAAACTAGGTCAACCCTTCCGCGCCATCGTTGATTTTGCCCATACACCGAACGCACTTGAGCAAGTATTGTCCACACTAAAAAAGTCCTTCGACTCCGCTCAGGACGAACACCGATTGATACTGGTGT
>CAYIGO010000026.1:0-7858 GCA_964362965.1 uncultured Gammaproteobacteria bacterium
GTAATGCATCCCGCTCGCAGCGGGAAAACGGGAGTCCGATTCTCCCATGGTCCACCCTTCGCTCTTCGTTTACACTTCGAGCTACGGAGTGGCAGGCCACCTGTTTATTTGAAATATGGTTGGAATTAGATGCGAAGGGTGTCCCTAACGTAGCCCCACTTCACTAAAGCTTCGTTTGGGGCGAAGTGGGACTATAATAGTATTGTGTTTTATTCTTATATCTTAAAACTTTCAAATAATACTCATTACATGGGATTTTCATCTGACTTGAAACAACGAATTTTGGAACATCAAAATGGAGGGGTAAACGCTACAAAACAATTTCGGCCAGTCGAATTAGTTTATTACGGTGCATTTAAAACCAAACAAAAAGCGCTTGAATTTGAAAAATATTTAAAAACAAGTTCGGGTTTTGCGTTTAGAAATAAAAGACTAGTTTAAAAGTGGCTTGCCACGCGAAGTCCCGATGTTCATCGGGACGAAGTGTGGACTCGAGGGGAATCGGACCCCTTTTCTCCCGATGCCATCGGGATGTTCTACCAGTGAACTACGAGCCCAGCGAAGATTATTTTAACAGTTTCTAATATTTAATTCCAAACAACTTCAGGAAGAAGCCCACGATTTTGCCAATAAAAGATTGTTTTTGTGGAGTGGGAGCAGGGGCAGGAGTCTCTAAATCAAGATTATAAATCCGCATATCGGTTTTTGGTGTGGGTTTTAGGTCAACGATTTGGCGATATGGTGTAGAAGTAGGTTTCGGAGCACTTGTGCCAACCGGAGCCCCGACGTCACGTCGGGACGAAGTGGCACAGTTACAATCCGAGTTCTCCTTACATTGAGGATTCCTGCAGAAGCCGCTGTAGCAGACCAAGCCGGCATTACAATTGTTGTTTGAGCCACAAGTCCCACCACAGGAATTTG
Source organism: uncultured Gammaproteobacteria bacterium (assembly GCA_964362965.1). Taxonomy (GTDB): domain Bacteria; phylum Patescibacteriota; class Microgenomatia; order CAZETR01; family Amesbacteraceae; genus JACRNA01. The sequence continues at coordinate 922 of CAYIGO010000026.1, forward strand.
TAGCACCTACAACAGTAACCACACTAGCAGGAGAGACGGGAATGGCGGCAATATCAGCCGCATCGGATTTGCGGGTGATCAGAGTTTGGAGGGCGTCAAATTCGACCGTAAACGAATTTGATGTGGTGGTATTTACAGAAGCTACTGTTACAGGAGTAGCTGTACTAAAACCTTCAGTGCTGATAAAGACACACGATACATCGACTTGATATTGAGTATTTACCAAGGTTACTGTTTTGACAGGACAGGACCAGCCATTGGAATTAAATTCTGGTTTAACCGTCAGAACAGGTAGTAATGGATAATTTAGTCTAAAACCAAACATAGAAATAGGTACACCCGCTGTATTGAGATTTATTATGTGAGTTACTGTCTGACCCGCTGAAATGACAGACAAAGTTGGTGATAAAGATAGGGTAGCGTTTCTTCTGAAGGTTATTGGATATGAGGTTTTTATTCCACCATTAGTGATGATCCAGATATCAGCCCGACCTTCATTCCCATTGAGACTAAATTCCGCATATTTTTGACTTGAGTGTATGTCTAGAGTTCCAATAGAATTGGTCGAGCTTACACCCCATTGGAAACTTGCTTCATCAACACTTCCCTGACTGCCGATCGCAGTTACCGATAAACCATAGCGAGGATAAAGGCTGGAACCACCAAGTGTTTTTACAGATAAATCGAGGCGTTCAATCGGAGCCGTATTTGCCCTTGAAAATGGATTTTGGCGGTTCTGAGCAAGCTTGACAGCCAACCCAAGTCCAGCGGTCAGGACAAAGACAGAAATTATGGCAGTCAGTTGTCTAAAATAAGGATGGGGAATGTGAGGCGATTCAGAGGGAATCTCGACTGGAATATCTGTAGATTGATTTGGATCCGGCAGGATCATACTATAATAGTATATATGCCAGCTAAGTTTCGCAATAAGGAATTCGCAGTCGGAATGTATCATATTTTCCAGACGGGTAAAAGTGTCATATTTTCAAATGACATTGACTATCAAAAATATCTGAGTAATCTCAGGCGATTTGTTCCCGAGACGGATACTAAAATTCTAGCCTACTGCCTAATGCCTAATCGCTTGGATCTTTTGGTGAGACAAAATTCTTTGAGGGCTATCACTACTCTGATGCGCAAATTAACAACTGCCTACAGCATGTACAAGAAAGGTTCACCGTTTAGAGGTGTCTACAAAGCCAAGCTCTTGGCAGGAGATCGGGAGGCACTAGTTACTAGTCGGGAGTTGCATCGGATGCCCATGACCACTACCAATTTTGGTCCACTGCAAATCAGATCGACATTTTCAAGTTATATCTATTTTAGTTATCACTTATATCTAGATAGTATCTCTAATAACTGGATAGATACACTCTATATCTCTATGTTGGTACCTAATTATCAAAGTTACCTAGAAACAACAAATCTGTAATTGTTATATAATTTACTTCATGAATCGTTTTGATCACAAAGAAATAGAGGCCAAGTGGAGTAAGATTTGGGATGAACAAAAAGTGAATGAAGTGGATATAACTGACGCCAAGAAGCCATATTTTAATCTAATGATGTTTCCATATCCTTCGGCTGAGGGTATGCATGTGGGCAATATGTATGCTTTTACAGCTTCAGATGTCTTTGGCCGATTTAAACGTATGCAAGGCTATGATGTTTTTGAACCGATAGGTTTAGATGGATTTGGAATTCATGGAGAAAATTATGCACTCAAAATTGGGCGTCATCCCAAAGAGCATGCTCGAATTTCTGAAGAGAATTTTTATAGACAACTTCATATGGTTGGAAACATGTATGACTGGAGTAAAACTGTGGAAACCTACAACCCGAATTACTACAAATGGACTCAATGGATCTTTGTCCAATTGTTTAAGAAAGGTCTGGCGTATAGAGCTAAATCTGAGGTCAATTGGTGCCCCAAATGCAAGACTGTACTTTCTGACGAGCAAGTTCTGGGTGATAAATGTGAACGGTGTAGTACAGTGGTTGTTAAAAAAGCCCTCGAACAGTGGTTTTTCAAAATTACTGCCTATGCCGAACGACTTTTGAAGAACCTCGACTGGATTGACTGGACACCCAAAATCAAGACTATTCAGAAGAATTGGATAGGGAAAAAATTAGGTTTTAAAATAAAATTTAACGACATTGAGGTTTTTACAACTAGACCAGATACACTTCACGGAGCAACTTTTTTAGCGGTCGCTGGTCCCGAAGATAAATTTACAGGCAAAACCGTAACCAACCCAGCCACAGGGCAGGAAATTCCTGTCTGGGAAGCTACATATATTGTGGCAGATTATGGGACTGGAGCGGTGATGGGTGTGCCTGCACACGACGAGCGGGATATGATTTTTGCTAAAAAACACAATTTGGAGATTATAAATATGCAACCCGACGAATCGATGAAAAAATATGCGATCTCGTGTACTACTTATCATCTACGTGATTGGTTGATAAGCAGGCAAAGATATTGGGGGCCACCGATTCCGATGATTAATTGTTCCAAGTGTGGTTGGCAACCAGTGCCCGAGGACCAGTTACCTGTCTTGTTGCCAGATATCGAGGACTATCAGCCGAAAGGTGAGGGTAAAGGGCCGCTAGCAGGCCACCCAGAGTTCTATAAGACTACCTGTCCAGTCTGTCAGGGACCAGCCGAGCGCGAAACTGATGTTTCAGATAATTTTTTGGATAGTGCCTGGTATTTTTTGAGATATCCTTCGATTCACTCCGTTCACTCAGGACAAGTCCCTTTTGATCCAGTTCTTACTAAAAAATGGCTACCAGCCGCAATGTATACAGGTGGAGCCGAACACGCGACCCTGCACTTAATGTATACGCGGTTTATCACCATGGCGCTCAAGGACATGGGTTATTTGGATTTTGAAGAACCGTTCACTAAGTTCTTTGCCCATGGCATGATAATAAAGGACGGAGCAAAGATGAGTAAATCTAAAGGTAATGTAGTAAATCCAGATGATTATATAAACAAATTTGGTGCTGACGCTTTCCGGCTTTATCTGTCGTTTCTAGGACCAATTAGCGATGGTGGTGATTTTCGGGATACTGGGATTGAAGGCATTAGTCGCTGGATTAATCGGATTTTAAAACGGATTGATTTACAGCTCAATCAAGATCCCACCCATGACGGTCGTGCATTGCATAAATTTATCAAGAAGGCTACCGAGGCTCTAGAAGCACGGAAATACAATTTATTGATAGCTGGGGCTATGGAATTTATCAATTTGCTTGAAAGTCAAAAAACTATCTTATCTGTCGACCAATGGGGGATATTTATTAGATTAATGGCTCCCCTAACTCCATATTTAGCCGAGGAATTGTGGCAAAAGCTTGGGTTTAAGGGATTTGTTCATCAACAAACCTGGCCAGTATATGATCCGAAGCTGACTTTAGACGAAAAGATTACAATTGTGGTACAGATTAATGGAAAGGTCAGAGAAAAGTTTAAATTAGACTCTGGAGAAGCGCAGGAAGACAAAATTAAGCAGTTGGCTCTTTCGAGTGCTAAAGTCCAGAATTATCTAAAAGGGGCTTCATATAGGACTATATTTGTGCCATGCAAGCTGATAAATTTTATAGTCAACACAAAATAGAGCTGATCTTGGCTGGATCTGGCTTGTTTTTTATTCTTCTGGGTAGCCTTAGTTCTCTAAAACCTTACATTTTTCCTCCAGCTGTCCAAGTACTTGGTAAAAATACAGAAAGCAAAGAGATAATGGTAGATATACAGGGAGAAATTACTCGACCTGGTGTCTACAAATTATCTTTTGGGTCAAGAATCCAGGATTTATTGGATAAAACAGGCGAATTTACAAATGATGCCGATCAAAACTGGGTCAATATAAATATAAATAGAGCAAAGAAGGTCAGTGATGGAGAGAAGATCTATATACCTAGAGCCGGAGAGCGGGAGAGTGTAAGAGCTGGAGGAATCAATATTAATGCAGCAAGTCAGAAAGATCTTGAGGCTATCGCGGGAATTGGCGCGGTCACTGCGGAGAAAATAATAAATGGCCGGCCATACCAAGAATTGGCCGAATTGGTTTCCCGGAAGATCATAAGTGCCAAGCTCTATACCCAGATTAAGGACTTTTTGTCGGTATGGTAAGATGGATCTTTGTTGGAACACTATTTGCACTGTGCTTGGTCAGATATATTTATGCAGTACAAACTCAAGTACAGGTCAATATAGGAGATATAATAAGGATTACCGGCACCTCTTGGGAAAACAAAATCAGGCTTGAAAACAAACGATTTACACTCTTAGACAATGACCTAAATATATTCGATGGTGACACCATAACCTTGACTGGCAGAGTGGTAAGCCAAGTGATAGATAAATATGGTATTAATATATACCTAGAAGAAGCCCAAATCGAAAAATATTCTACACCGCTGTTTTATAAACTACGGGTTAGCTTAGAGCAAAAAATTATTACCTATTTACCAGGGGATCCGGGTGGTTTAGCCTCAGGAATATTACTTGGTGGTAACAAGAAGCTATCATATGAGACCCGTCAATCATTTACCCGGGATGGTCTGTCACATGTAATTGCCGCTTCTGGTTATAACGTAGTGATGGTTAGTGGCTGGCTTGCGTATTTTGGTCGCAAAATAAAACATCAAAAGATGATGATACTGTCTGGTCTACTGGGAACTATATTGTATATGTTACTGGCTGGATTAACACCATCGATCATACGTGCGGGAATCATGAGTATCATGTCATTTACCGCATTGGCATATGGCCGAAAGAGCGATGCAATTTGGTCGCTTCTAATTACTGCGGTAATCATGATATTGTGGAATCCGTGGTATTTAGTTGATATAGGTTTTCAATTGTCAGTGGCTGCGACACTCGGTGTATTATTATCTTCAGGTAACGAGCTAAGAATATTATTGATGGTCCAGCTATTCACCATACCTCTAATTCTTCATCATTTTGGCCAGCTATCTATTGTCGCTCCACTGGCCAATATTTTAGTCGTCTGGACTGTTCCATATATTATGTCACTTACCGCACTGGGTTTAATCTTTGGCCCCGTACTTTATTTAGCCTGGCCATTTTTGGCATACGTGTTGTTTGTCGCAAGCCAGCTCTCCAGATGGCAGTATGCGAGCCTGACGGTGGGCCAGATGAGCTGGACCTGGGTAGTTATCTGGTATTTGGTATTGGCAATAGTCTATAATCGCTATTATGCTAAGAGATCAATTACGCCAGACTATCGCTAAGGCAGCCAACGTTGATATTTCAGAAGTCCAGTTGGAACACCCCAATCTGGAATCATACGGCGATTATTCGACCAATATCGCCATTAAAAATAAGTTAGATGCCAAGGCTATTGCAGCCCAGATTCCTGGGGCTACTGTCGCTGGACCGGGATTTATAAATATTAGACTTACAAATGAGGAGCTTTTGAGAAATTTGGGCTCCTCAACAGACATTCCCGATATTGGTAATAGTCAGACAGTCGTTGTCGAATATTCTAGTCCAAATATTGCCAAACATTTTGGCATAGGACACTTGAGATCTACCATCATCGGTCAAGCTTTATACAATTTGCACAAAGTTCTGGGCTACAAGACGATCGGGGACAATCATCTCGGTGATTGGGGAACGCAATTTGGAAAATTGTTATATATGATAGATAAATATGGATTGACTGATTTTGATATAGATAAACTAGAAGATATTTATATAGAATTCCATAAACTTGCGGAAAACGATGAAACTCTAGAGAATGAAGCTAGAAGGTGGTTTAAAAGACTCGAGGATGGTGATAAAAATTCACGGGAAATATGGCAGAAGTGTATTCAAATTTCGCTGCGGGAATTTAGCCGAGTCTACGATCTCTTAGAAGTTAAAGTTGACAATGCTTGCGGAGAAAGTTTTTATGAAGACAAGATGCCCACAATTATAAAGAAAGCGCAAGATAAAATTGCTATAAAAAGCGACGGAGCTTGGATTATTGAGACCGGCCATGAGTCACCATTAATGCTTCTCAAAAGTGATGGCGGGACTACTTATGCCACCCGCGATCTTGCTGCAGTATTATATAGAATGAATACGTATGATCCTATCAAAATAATCTATGAAGTAGGAGCCGAACAGACTTTGTACTTCTCACAGCTTTTTGTGGCCAGTCGCAAGCTGGGACTGGTAGATGATAAAGTTGATCTGATTCACACCAAACATGGACTTTATTTAGCTCCAGATGGTAAGAAATTTAGCACTCGAGAGGGGAACACTGTCAAACTTGACGAAATTCTAAAAGAGGCTATAGATAGGGCAAAAGCCCTTGGGTGCGCAGACGATTCGACGGCCAAAGCAGTGGGAATCGGAGCAATTAAATATTTTGATCTTTTACATGGAATTCAGAGTAATATTATCTTTGATTGGGACAAGATATTGGCTCTGCAAGGGAATTCGGGGCCGTATTTGCAATATACTTATGCAAGAACACAAAGCGTTTTACGTAAGAATCAAGAATCATTGATGATTGATGATTTATCATTGAACCTTAACAATGAGGAATTATCAATCTTAAGACACATCTATAAGTTTCCGGAGGTAGTGGAGGAGGCGGCTAGCAGATACAGCCCCAATCTGCTATGTAATTTCATATACGAATTGGCCCAAAGATACAACACTTTTTATAACCAGTGCTCAATACTCAGTGCTCAGAGAAAAGGGGAAAGGGAGTTTAGGTTATATCTGACCCAAAAAGTTGGTGAGGTTCTCAAAAAGGGCCTAAATCTCCTGGGTATTTCCGCTCCGGAAAAAATGTAACTAAGATTGTTTTTTAAGACCATTCGGAACTTGAGACTGCGCTTCTCGGATCCCATTTGGGGTCCTCCGCCTGCAACGCTTTGCGTATGCAATGCGGGCAGGGCCTGCGATGCTCGC
>CAYIGO010000027.1:0-7564 GCA_964362965.1 uncultured Gammaproteobacteria bacterium
CTCGGAAATCCTGGCATTGAGTATGCAAATACTCGTCACAATGTCGGGATTTCTTTTGTGGATTTTCTCTCCCAAAAACTTGACAGTGCCTACGGCTGGAGAAGAGAAAAAAACAAGATGGTGTTTAAGACCAATGAGTTTACCCTTATTAAAACTTTTAATGTATTTATGAATGAGTCGGGAAACCTACTTTCCAGTCTTGACTATCTTGTACACGATGACTTGGATATTAAGTTGGGTAAATACAAGATTCAGAAGGGCAAAGGTCCAAAGGTTCATAATGGTGTTGAGTCGGTGGAAAATAAACTAAAAACTAAAGATTTTTGGAGAGTCAGAATTGGAATTGACAATAGGACTACTCCAATTGATGGCGAAACATATGTATTACAAAGGTTTTCGCCTGAAGAGAGGGAAACTCTCAATAAGGTATTTGAAGAGATTTGTAATAGATTGATTTAGAAAACGATCATTCGGCATTTTAGACTGCGCTTCTCGGATCCCGCAAGTCGTTGCTTGCGGGGTCCGCCTGCGATGCTCGCTTTAAAATGCCTCCATGATCGGGAAGGGAGGAAAGTATGGCGGCCTGCAGGCCGCCCCAAATACTGGTATATTAGACAATGAGTATGCAATCACTTGGAAATATCTTAAAAAATAAAACTGTTGATAAAAATAAGTACATTAGCCGTGAGTTTCAGGATTATGGTGTCAGACTGGCAGAAGGCTTGGGGGATCTCAAACACAAAGCCCTATATATCAAACTGGCCAAGACTGTCGACCGCCAAATCTTGGAACAATGTAAGCGCTTTGTTATCGACAGCAACGCTAACTCCAAAGGTGCGCTGTTTATGTGGAAAATGAAACAGTTGACAAGTAATACGAAGAAGATGTAGTATTACTGCATATGGTAGGTATTACGACAGTTACTCAAAAAGGACAAATTACAATTCCCGTGACTATACGAAATTCTTTGGGTATGTTTCCTTATTCCAGAGTTCAGGTTATGATGGGCGATGGGGGAGTAAGAATTGAGCCTGTACAAGATTTGTTGAGCATGGCAGGAAGCATTAAGCCAATTAAAGGCAAGTCCGCCTTGAAAGCCAGAGCTTGGATGGAAAAACACTACAAACAGATATGATTTACCTATTGGATACAAATATCTTCGTAAGATTTCTGGTAAGAGAAAACGAGAGAGATTTTTTGGAATGTAAAAAGCTTTTTCAAGATATAAAATCCGAGAAACTAAATGTTCTGGTTTCTGGGCTTGTACTAGCTGAGATAGGCTGGGTATTGGGATCGTATTACAAAACTCCAAGAAATATTGTAGCTAAAAAGATCGAAGGAATATTAAAATTTAAGGGAATAAAGACCGTCGATAGCTATGATTGGTTATCCGCAATGAGAGTATATGGCACAAAAAGTGTTAAGCTGGTTGACGCAGTTCTGGCAACTGTGCCTAAAGTGGCGGCAAAAGAATGGACAATTGTTTCTTATGATGAAGATTTCAAAAAATTGCCAGTACTTTGGAAAAAGCCATCTCAACTATAACACAGTATATCAAAAAGGCGTCGCCTTTCAAACCCAAACCTTTAAAACTTCCATTTACAATCAGTTGCAAACTATAAGATAGTGAGCTAAAATGCCCACTATGTCCAGAGAGAGAGAGTTTGATAGGATCAAACAACTAGGATTGCGTGCAATTGATAATGTACTGACTTTTGGTGGAACGCTGGCACCCAGAGCTCAAGATATTGCCATTATTGGGTCAGAAGAAGACCTAGAAAGAAAAACCACAGTGTTTAGATGTGCCAGCATGTTCGCTACTCTAGAACAGATAGCTTTGATGGGATTAAAAACAAATGGCTCGTTTGATATTGGAAACAGTGCTGGAAATATAAATTATGCTGGGGCGAGAATAATGGGCTCAGCAATTGAACCTGTGAGACGGAGATTGGGATTATGGTTTTATGATGAAGTCTATGACCTAACTTATAGAAGATTCTTTGAGATACCCAGGCACGTCAGAGAAAAAATTGAAGACAATTTGAAACAAAATGGCATCCCCGAAAATAGAGTAAGCGAATGGACGGTAACAAGTACAATTCATGATGTACGTGAAGAAAGCCCAGTTGAGCAAATAGTAAAATGTATAGGAAGCCCTGCTGTTCAATTTCTGGCTGCTGGCGAGCATTTAGATTGGAGATTAAAAACAGCCACGGTGGCTCTGGCTTATTTGGGGATAGCAGCGGGATTATTCTTGGGGAAAAAATCGAACAAACTGAGATTTGAGTGGGATACTGCCAGAACGACTGTTAAACAAAGGAAAGATTTTGTACTAAAAGAAGTTGCTTCAAAAATGGCAGAAAAATGGTCCAAAGATAACTTGAAACGTTATAACAATTTTATTTTTTCGGAAAATTTGGTTCGGACAGCCTTTGAAGTATTTGGAGCTTTGGCAATAGTTTTTTCAAAGAGTGCTCAAATATTTGGTTTAGCTTCGTTTTTGGCTGAATCGGCTATTGGATTTTCTACAGGCATGAATTTGGGAACTAAAATTCAAGAAGGAAAAATAGACGCCAAAGTTATAAAAACGGCAGCAGAATTTATGGTTAATGGTCCAATTCTACCCAATGAAGAGGCTTGGAAAAGATTCGTTTCAACACAAAAAGGTCGATATGCCGACAAAAAATGTCTAAAGTTCGGATTAGTTGTGCTAGAAAATTTTTGTTCGAGTGTTTTGGATAAAGAATCAAAACCGGTGACAGTTGTATTTGAACCAGGGAAAGTTTATTTTCTTGACGCATCAAGCGGAGATGGCAAATCTATATTTTTGGAAGCAATCTCAGGTAGAACAAGACATAATGGTTTTGCTTGGGTGGATCAAGATGGGACAACTGTCCCAATTACAGATATGTGTCAAAAACAACTTGAGGGTATTGTTGCATACTTTACTCCCAGTAAGAATGGCGAAGGTATGAGAGTGGTTGATTTGTTTACCAATCAATTAATTATCAAAATGAAACAAGAAGGAATTGGTGAAAATCTAATACGAGCAATGCTTCTGGAAGACAGTTTGCTTGAGAGAATGGTTGATGGAAGGCTCAACGCTTGGGAGCACGATATTTTTGGAATAAAAACTTTAAAAGATAAAGTCCAAGTATTCAGAGATCAAAGAATTCAGTTGGCTAGAGAAGCACTGGCTAAGCTTGGAAAGAATGTAAACGATGTTTCTCCTCTTGATCCAACAGGATCATTATCTAAAGGAATGCTTGTTAGGGTTCAACTTGGTTCATATCTTGGTTCTCAGTCAAAGATCTTGCTCCTTGATGAACCAGTGTCAAGTTTGGATATTCAATCCGCAAGAGACACCATGACTGACGCAATTGGTAAAATAAAGAACAATTCTGCACAGGGAATGATAATCGTTACCCATGCCCACAAACCAGAGATGGTTAATCTTGCAAAACAAATTTTAGGAGAGGAAAATGTCGAGTCTATAGATTTAGAGAAGTAGTATACTTTAATTAATACCCAAGAGGATTGATATTAAGATCGTGGTGATTTTTTATCAAAAAGGCGTCGCCTTTCAGAAGCCTTTCAGAATTTCAGAAGAAACTAGCGTAAAATAAAACAGTGAAGAAAGTGACTGCCAAGACACTAAGGAAGTGGGGGGTAAAAGAAGTTTTTATTCCCGGATTATTAGTCGCGGGCATATTGGGATTTTCACTAACAAACATCGGAATAAATATTTATAAAAATAAAACCCTATTTCCGTATAGTGCAACCATCTCTAATGTTATTGATGGGGACACGCTGGAAACCAAAACGGGAGTACGGGTAAGATTAATGGGGATTAATGCCCCCGATAGGGGTGATATGGGATATGAGGGAGCTAAGGGAAGATTGGGGGAGCTAACCCTAAACAAAAAAATCTGGCTGGAATATGACCGGTATCAAGATGATCAAAACGGGAGGATTCTAGCCTGGGTCTGGATAAATTGTGAAGCCAGCCCCAAATTTACCCCAGCCGATTATATGCACCTGACTTATAACCAATCAAAACCCGGACTTATGGATAATCCAGATGGTTGTAAAAAAGGAAAACTGGTTCAGGAAGAATTAATTAAATCCGGCAATGCCGTAATAAATGTCTACAAGGACCGTGGCGAGCTAAAATATGTAAGGAGATTGGAAAAAAAGTAGTATACTAAATACATGGTATTAATTATCAATTATTTGATTATAGTTGCAGGATTGGCCTTGGGGTGGCTATTGCTCTCTATTGAAAAAGTGTTTTATATCTGCCAGAACTCACACGAATTGCATTGTGTACGTTTTACATCCAAATTAATAGCCCGGAATTTCAAAGAAGCCTGGCAAATGCTCCGGGAAACTCAAGTGGGAGACAATAGTCCAATTAGAAATATTTTAACACTGGGTATTTTAGGTATTTTGGGAATTTGGGGGATTTTAAGCCTTGGCAACAGATTTGTTCCTGCCCTGATTGTGGGCCTGTATGCCAGAATGATCTGGCTTTTGTGGACTGATAAGGCTTGGCAAAAATGGTATTGGCTATTTGCCCGGGAGTTTGAAATAAAAGAACACCAGATAATCCGCTATATATTAAGCTTTATTCTCGTCTTGCAATTGTGGTTGCTTGTGAGATAATTTTCAAACTATGGCAGTCATAAATTTAACCAAAGCCGACTTTGATGAAAAAATCAAAAGTGGAGTAACCTTGGTGGACTTTTGGGCCACCTGGTGTGGACCATGTAGGGCGGCTGCCCCAGTAATTGAGGAAATATCAGTTGAATATTCAGGAAAGATAGTGGTGGGGAAAGTGGATGTAGATGCCGAGCAGTCATTGGCTAGTAAATATGGAGTGATGAGTATTCCAACTATTATTTTGTTTAAAGATGGGACAGAAGTTGGGAGACAGGTGGGATTTGCAGGTAAACAAGGGTACCTAGATCTTTTGAAAAAATGTACGATGTAATAATAATTGGCTCCGGTCCTGCTGGACTGACGGCTGGGATATATACGGCAAGAGCAAACCTAAAGACTTTGTGTATTGCCGGAAATGTCTGGGGTGGGCAACTGATGCAAACAACGCTGGTTGAAAATTATCCCGGTTTCCCAGAGGGCATCCAGGGACCAGATCTAATGATGAATATGCGAAAGCAAGCGGAAAAAATGGGAGTGGAGTTTGTCGATAAGAATGTAGAAAAAATAAATATTTCAAATCTCACAGTCGATCAATATTCAGCCAGAGCTATTATTGTGGCAACTGGTGCTGAATTTAAATGGTTGGGATTGCCATCGGAGCAAAAATTGATTGGCCGAGGAGTGTCTGCTTGTGCTACTTGTGACGCCGCTTTTTTCAAAGATAAAAAAGTAGTTGTCGTGGGTGGTGGAGACGCTGCCATGGAAGAAGCACTGTATCTAACTAAGTTTGCAAGCGAAGTAACCCTAGTTCATAGAAAAGATAGTTTTCGAGCCAGTAAAGTGATGCAAGATAAAGTCTTTGCCAACTCCAAAATAAAAATTATTTTTAATTCTGAAGTTACAGATGTCTTGGGAGAGAATAAGGTCGAAGGGGTAGTGATAAATAATCAAGGATCAATAATCAATCATCAATGTGATGGCCTATTTGTAGCGATAGGGCATACACCTGCAACAGAAATATTTAAAGGTCAAATAGAATTGGATGTCAAAGGCTATGCCAAAAAGGAGCAAGAAGCCAAAGGAATCTTTATAGCTGGTGATGTCCACGATCATCTATACCGCCAAGCGATTACTGCCGCGGGTTACGGTTGTGAAGCGGCACTTGACGCGGAGCGTTATTTATCAGAGAATAGTCAGCATGGCAGTGAAACGAGTGACAAAGAAACAAAGTAACAGAGTAACAAAGAAAGTGGAAGTAATTCCAGAGATGGTAGTACCGGTAGTTCCCCAGAAGAGTCTGACAGAAAAAGCTGCTCCATTTATGATGCTAGCTCTCGTCGTCATGGCTTTTATGCTTGGTCTTATGTGGAACAAGCTCCAAGGAGCACCAGCGGGTCCCATGAAATTTGCAGACAAGCTTGTGGCTTATGCCAAAGATTTGAAATTGGATACCAAGAAATTTAAGAAATGTATGGAAGTAGGTAAAAAATCGGTTGTGGATTCGGACACCGCTCAAGGTGCACAATCAGGGGTCAATGGTACACCAGCTTTCTTTATTAATGGCAGATTGGTATCAGGGGCTCAACCTTTTTCGGAATTTAAAAAGATTATTGATGAGGAACTGACTGGCGGACAAAATAAGGTTACGGATCCTCGAGTAAAAGTAGAACTCGGCAATGCTCCCACACAAGGGAAGTCTGATGCTCCAGTCGTGGTAATAGAATTTTCTGATTTTCAGTGCCCATTTTGTAGCCGGGCGTTGCCTACAGTCAAGCAAGTCCTGAGTGAATATAAAGATAAAGTACTCTTTGCCTATAAGCATTTTCCTCTGACCCAAATTCATCCACTGGCCCAAAAAGCGGCCGAAGCTTCCGAATGTGCTCGTGATCAAGGTAAATTTTGGGAATTTCATGATCAACTCTTTGCCACTCAACAAGAGTGGAGTAGTCTTCAGTAATGAAACTTAATGCCAAAGAGCTTCGGGTGACAAAGCCCACCGATGAACAACTTTCGAATATAAAGCGTCGGCCTATATATATAATTCTAGATAATGTCCTCGATACCTATAATGTGGGTTCGATATTTAGACTTGCTGATGCGGTAGCAGCTCAAGAAGTTATTTTGTGTGGGCAGACTGAATCTCCACCAAACTCCAGAATTCACAAAGCTGCTGTGGGAACAGAAACTTGGGTTCCTTGGAGATATTTCAAAAATCCCATAGAATTCCTCAGCGACTTTAAGGGTAAGGTGATTGCAATCGAGCAAGATCCGCGTGCAACCCCCCTATCACAAATCACTATCACTGATCAACCATTGGCAATTGTGGTTGGTCACGAGACTGAGGGTGTCAGCAAAGAAGTCCTCAATATTGCTGATGTAATAGTGGAAATACCGATGCTTGGAATAAACAAAAGTCTGAACGTTCATGTGGCAGCGACAATTGTGCTTTACAATTTCCTTTAATTTGTGTAGAATCACACTACTTTCAGGATAAGGAAGGCTCTTTAAAAAGTGAGTTTGAGTGTAATCTAATTGTCAATTCGCCACATTTTGTAATTCAAAAAGTGGTAGGAATTTTTTGAGAGTTTGATCCTGGCTCAGGATGAACGCTGGCGGTGTGCCTTAAGCATGCAAGTCGAACGGAGAGATGATGAATCGCAAGATTTGTTGTCAATCAGTGGCGGACGGGTGAGTATAAGTAGGGAACGCACCCAGAACTATCGCATAGCTCGTCGAAAGACGGGGTAATACGGTATGTGATCGCAAGATTAAAGTCGCAAGACGGTTCTGGAACGGCCCTATTCCCATCAGCTTGTTGGTAGGGTAATGGCCTACCAAGGCTACGACGGGTAGGGGGTGTGAGAGCATGGCCCCCCAGAATGGGACTGAGACACGGCCCATA
>CAYIGO010000028.1:0-7392 GCA_964362965.1 uncultured Gammaproteobacteria bacterium
TAAAGAAAAATATAGCCCTTAGAATAATTACTTGGGTATCGTTGGGTATTGTCGGACTTGCAGTTATACTCTTAGTTTTTGCTGGCATTGTATATAGTATGGTACAAGGACCTGCAAAGGCCATAATGGCCCGGGTAAACAACTTGCAAAAAATTGGAGGAGTGGCCTCTGAAGTGACAAAATCGCAAGATTTGAAAGCCTTTAAAGAACTGGCAACCAAAGTCCAAGCCGAAGTAGCTGGAATTGATTTGGAATTAAAGAAGCTGGTCTGGGCAAAAAATATTCCGGTGGCTGGTGATTATTACAAAGACGGTGAAGCTGGTATAGCCACTGCAAATGCAGTCATAGACGCTGGAATAATAGCAATCGATGGCATTGCCCCTTATGCAGATGTAATAGGTCTAAAAGGTTTGGCGATGACGGGGGACGGTGCCAAGACTGCTGCAGACAGAATCAGCTTCATTGTCGAGACCTTGGACAAGCTCAAGCCCCAGTTAACTCAAATTGGTGAGAAATTAGCAATCGCCAAATCAAACATAGATAAAATTGACCCTACTAGATATCCGCTGGAATATAAAGGAATTCAGATTCGCTCCCAAATAAGCACAGGAATCAATTTGCTAGACCAAGCCTCGGCTCTGGTCAACGACGCCAAGCCCATACTCGAAGCAGCTCCATATCTCCTAGGTAAAGACAAACCACGTAAATATTTATTACTCTTTCAAAACGAAGCAGAACTTCGGCCCACCGGTGGGTTTTTGACAGGATATGCTGTCATCGAGGTAAACAAGGGTAAAATTACGACAGTCCAGTCGGACGATATTTACAAGCTCGACGAAAAGTTTCCCAAAAGGATTCCGGCTCCAGATCCGATTCGAAAATATCATCCTAATGTACCATATTGGTACCTTCGTGACCAAAATTTGTCACCCGACTTCAGATCTTCGATGGATACTTTTATGAAAAATTATGCGCTGACCGATTCACCCAAAGTCGATGGTGTAATTGCGGTCACTACCAAGGTTTTGGTAGATTTACTGAAAGTCACTGGTAAAATTGGTGTCCCGGGATTTGGTAATTTTTCTGCCGAAGATGATCCCAGATGCAATTGTCCATCGGCTTTTTATGAACTCCAACTTTTAGCAGGATCAGAAGAGTCTGTTGTCTGGGATTCGGTATCGGGTAAAATTGTCAAGGCTCCGGCAAATTATGGTAACCGCAAAATGTTTTTGGGTCCGGTTATGTATTCAGTCTTGGCCAATGTCATGGCTCAGCCAAAATCCAAATTTCCGGAGTTGTTTAATACTATCCTGAGTACTATTTCTGAAAAACAGGTAATGATGTATTTCTTCGATGAGAAAACCCAAGATGCGGTCGAAGCCTTCAATATGGCAGGACGTGTCAGGGAAGTACCCGAGAGCGAAGATTATCTTATGGTTGTTGACACCAATTTTTCCGGAGGCAAGACCAATATTTGGGTCCGCTATGAAGCCTCCCAAAATATTGAAGTGTCATCGGATGGAACAGTAACCAAAACCTTGACCCTAAATTACACAAATCCCCAAGAAGGTTCTGTAAAAATAGAAAGTGGCCGAAGATTAAATGGATTGTTTCGTGACTGGGTCAGGGTCTATGTGCCCAAGGGTAGTGAGTTAATAGAATCTAAGGGATTTGAGACAGGGGAAGCCTCTGGCGAGGATCGGGGAAAGACAGTCTTTGAAGGTTTCTTTACTCTAGCCCCACTCAATGTCAAGTCGATAACACTTAAATATAAACTGCCATTTAAACTAAAGTCCCCCTACAAAATGCTTGTCCAAAAGCAAGGTGGAGCCAAGGATTTTATCTATAAAACAAAAATTAATGGCAAGAATTTACCTGAATTTATACTAAATAAGGATACTGAAAATGCTTTCGTATACTGATGAAGGGATAGTCATCAAAAGGCACAATTTTGGTGAGGCCGACAAAATAATTACTCTTTATACTAAGTCTCTGGGAAAAGTTACCCTTATGGCTCGGGGTATCCGTAAATTAATTTCCAAACGGGCAGGCTCTCTGGATCTATTTAATCAAATCAAGTTTCATGCAGTGTCTGGCAGGAGAGAAATGGACACATTGACTGAAATACAGCTGATAACTGATTATTCAGTCTGGAAAAAGCATTTGGGGCGGGTAAATATTGCCTACCAGCTTTGTGAATTGATAGATAAGTTAACGGCCGACCGCCAACCCCATCCCGAAATATACAATTTGCTCTCACTATCACTATCACAAATCTCGTCTCTTGGTACTGATTGGGAATTGAAAATTGAAAGCTGTAAGCTAAAAATTTTAACTGAACTAGGATATTGGCATGAAAACAAAAAACACGTGGGTAACCTTGATGATCTCATCGAATCCCTCTCCGAGCGCCCGCTCCACGCCCACAAAATCCTCGCAAAACTCAGGTAACTTATCTGTATTAACACAATATTTCTACGATCGTAATAAAATTGTGTTAATATGTTTTTCGACTATTATTTGATTCGAGGGTTATAATGAAATTATGGATTATCAAATTCGACAAGCGACACAAGGAGAATTGGTTACTGCAGTGGAATGGGCGGCCAAAGAGGGTTGGAATCCGGGACTTCACGACTCCCAAGTTTTTTGGGATACTGACCCGCAAGGGTTTGTGGTCTTAGAAAAAGATGGAGAGATGATTGGAAGCGGATCAATTGTTTCTTATGATGAAAAGTTTGGGTTTATGGGGTTTTTTATTATCAAACCTGAATATAGAAGCAAAGGTTTAGGCACAAAACTTTGGTTTTGGCGAAGAGATAAATTGCTAAGCAGATTGAAGAAAGGGGCAATTATCGGAATGGATGGCGTGTTCAATATGCAGCCATTTTATACCAAGGGCGATTTCAAGTTCTCGCATCGGGATCTGAGAATGGAAGGGAAGGGAGGAAAATTTGATTACAGTAACAGAGTTTCTAAAATTACACATAAAGATTTTTCTAAAATTCATGCTCTGGACACGAGGTGCTTTGGATGTGACAGAAAAACCTTTCTCAAAGGCTGGTTGAAAATGCCAGAAAGTGTTGGATATAAATACGTAAACGGCGATAATTTGGAAGGATTTGGTGTAATTAGAAAATGTAGGTCTGGTTATAAAATTGGGCCATTGTTTGCCAAAAATTTTGAAGTAACCGACGAGTTATTTAAAGCTCTGATAAATTTTTCAAATGGTGATCTTGTGTATTTAGATATTCCTGAAATTAACAAAAACGCTGTAAAGTTAGCAGCTAAATATAACATGAAAGAATGTTTTGGTTGCGCCCGGATGTATTATGGCAAAGCCCCAAAGTTGCCGTACAACCAAATTTACGGTGTAACCACTTTTGAACTAGGGTAATCTATATCGAAAAGGATCAAAAAGGCGTGGCCTTTCAAAGTTATCCACAAAATATAATAATCCCACCTTCCAGGTGGGATTACATTCTGGCAAAAAGCACGTGGAAAATATGGATGATCTCATCGAATCTCTCTCCGAGCGCCCGCTCCACGCCCACAAAATCCTCCGCATGCTAAAATAGGTCAATCAACAGGAATCTCGTCAAATATTTTCTTCCACTCAGGTTTGTCGCTATAATCCCAGTCTGCACTACCCCAGTTGCTTCTAGTTTCTTTTACAAATTTTTGGTAGTCATTGGTATTAACTCGAACTCCCAAAGATGCTATAGATTGTGCAAGCGCGCGTTCGACAGCACCAAAAGACCTACCTAAGTTTAATTTTTCCATTTCACCTTTATCGAGAAGAACTACTTTAGAAACGGAATGGATAGCACTTATAAATTCAGTTGCAGCGATAAGACCTCTTTTGTACGCTTCCAATGCATCGGTTAAATTTCCTCTGTGCAGTTCATCCTCTGCAATTTGCAAATATGTTTCCTTTCTTACTATGAGTGGAATTCCGGGATAATATCCTCCTTTTGAGTAAATATTGTCTCTTAATTCTGAATCAGACATGAATCGACTTCCAATTAAAGGTGGCATAAAATCCAAAACACAGGCTTTTTGGATTGATATCAACTCACCTGTACCCCTTGATATTAAATCAGGATCAAATTCTACAAAAGATCTATCTCCGCTCATAAGTTATTTTTATGTTTCCGACTTTCTAGCGATTTCACAGGCCAATGCATGCGCTTCAAGTTGTTGTCGTATTTTATCATAAAATTTTGGACTTCCACCAATTATATACTTTGACATTTCACCACATGGTATATGGTGAAATAAAAAAACACTCTGTGTCATTCTAAATTCATAAGTATCCGGAATTTTGAATTCCTCGGGGTCAAAATACCCCTTATCGGGTTTAGCTTCATCAAAAAGTAGACTCAGTCTTTCTTGTTCAGATATTATGATTTTGGCTTCTGTAGTCACAGATACCAGAATACATAGCATTATAGGATTTGACAAGGGGTTAACTTCGAAAGGCGTAGCCTTTTGAGGTCACATCTCACCAATCCACCTTCAAGAAATGAATGTTATAATTTAGAAATGGACTTGATGGAAAAGATTGTCAGTCTTTGTAAGAGGCGGGGATTTGTGTTTCCAAATTCAGAAATCTATGGTGGACTGCAAGGGTTTTATGATTATGGACCATTGGGTGTTGAAATGAAAAATAACTTGAAGCAACTCTGGTGGAAATGGTTTACCAGAGAACACGAGAATATCGTAGGTATTGACGGAACAATTATTGATCATCCAAAAGTTTGGGAAGCCTCGGGACATACGAAAAGCTTTGTAGATCCCCTGTCTGAATGTAAAAAATGCCATCATCGGTTTAAGTCAGACGATTTGACATCAGAAAAATGTCCTGATTGTGATGGGGAGCTAACTAAACCAAAAGAATTCAACTTATTAATGAGTACCGAATTGGGCGTGATTGAAGGAGAAAAAACCAAAGCATATCTTCGGGGAGAAGCTTGTCAAACAATTTATCTTAATTATAAAAATGTTCTTGACTCGACTCGAATTAAAATTCCATTTGGGATAGTCCAAATCGGAAAGGCTTTTAGAAACGAAGTTACACCTGGAAACTTTATATTTAGACAGCGTGAATTTGAACAATGGGATCTGCAATGGTTTACCCATCCATCAGAAATGGACAAATGGTTTGAGTTTTGGAAATCTGAGCGCATGAAATGGTATCAGAGTTTGTTTAATGACCATTCAAGGCTTACTTTTTACAAACACGAGAAATTGGCCCACTACGTCAAGAAAGCCTTTGACATTAAGTTTGACGACAAAGAAATGGAAGGAATTCATTGGCGCCAAGATTGGGATTTGAGTCGCCACAGCGAATATTCAGGGAAAGACTTAAGTTATGAGGGCTATACTCCCTGGATTGTGGAAACTTCCGGAGGAGTGGACAGAACATTTTTATTTTTACTTATGGATGCCTATACAGAAGATGATAAAAGAATTTATCTCAAATTAAATCCCAAAATCGCCCCATATAAAATTGCTGTATTTCCGTTGGTCAGAAATAAAGAAGAAATTACAAAGAGGGCTTGGAAAATTTATCAAGACTTAAAGACAAAATATATGACTGTCTGGGATGACAGGGGAAATATTGGTAAAAGATATTATGCCCAGGATGAAATAGGAACTCCCTGGTGTGTAACTGTTGATTATGAACTTGATTCAGTGACCGTCAGAGATCGCGATACTACCAAACAAGAGCGTGTAGATATTTCACGGCTTGACAGTTATTTTCAAAATAAGCTAAAGTAACTAGATGAAAGATCTCTGGCCAATATTGGTAGCTGTTGTGGTTTTGCTTGCATCGGCTGGAATAATCTGGGTAGCCAAGAAAAACGGTGGCCAGCTACCTCTTCCTTCTCCTTCACCCGAACCGGTAGCCGCAGTTCAGTTAAGTTCTGACAAATACCCCAGTGTCTCAATGGATTTTAGTACTGACGGAAATTATGTAACGGTCAATGTCGAAAATATAAATGCTGAGCAACTAGAATACAATTTGATATATGAGGCGACAGTCAAGGGCAATGTCATTCAGACTGGTGTCAATGCTTCACAAAATCTCAAAGGCAAGAAGACTTATACTCAAAAACAATTACTGGGAAGTGAATCTAGCGGAAAATTTACATATCACACCAAAATAAAAAATGCGGTCATGGAACTAACCCTTCGACAAGCTCAGGGAGGATCAGTCTACTCTGCGACTTATCCTTTTGAAGTCACTCCAGGTAAATCTTCAGAGCTAAAAGCTAATTAATTTTTATTTTTCAAAACTTCGTGTTTTTTTGGCCTTGACGCGTGTGAAAAAAAGGTAGATAGTGGTATGAAGTGGTATAGAATGGTATGTTTATAGGACGTCACAATCATCATCTCGAAGAAAAAGGACGACTCTCAGTCCCGAAGAAATTTCGTGCTCAGCTAGAAAATGGTGCAATTTTGAGCCAAGGACTGGATGGATGTCTATTTCTCTACCCAAAATCAGCTTGGATGGAACTAATCGACAAACTAAATCAAATGCCTCTGACCCGCGCTGATTCACGTAACTTCTTAAGAAGCCTTAGCTATGGGGCAGTCGAGGTGGAAATTGATTCTTTGGGAAGAATATTAATTCCAGATTATTTGAAAAACTTTGCACAAATTAAATCTGATTGTGTAATCGCAGGAGCAATAGAGCGAATTGAAATCTGGGATATGGCTACTTTTGAGAAATTTAATACCAAAATTAATGAACAGCCAAAAGACTTTATATGAGTAATTACCACACACCAGTCTTATTGGAACAGGCGGTCAATTATTTGAACGTCCGCAAGGATCGTAAATATATAGATGCCACTTTGGGTGGAGGTGGGCATTCGGCTCTAATTAGATCACAAGGAGGAATAGTCTTGGGTATAGATCAGGATCAGGATGCCATAGATAATTCAAAAGAATGCGCAGATATAGTAGTCAAATCCAATTTTGTACACTTGGAGGAAATAGCTACTAAATATAATTGGATTCCTGTTTCGGGCATATTGTTGGATTTGGGCATGTCTATGCACCAAATTATAGATTCAAAAAGAGGCTTTTCATTTCAAGCAGAGGGACCATTGGATATGAGAATGGGGGAAACGGCTGTGACAGCTGCCGAATTAGTAAATCAGTTGTCAGTAAATCAATTAGCCAGTATTTTAAAAGATTTTGGAGAGATTCCCGATGCAAAGTCATTAGCTTCAAAAATTGTAGCAAACAGATCTTATAGCACTACAGGGCAATTAGCTAAGATTTGCGGAAAGTGGTCACAGCAAGCGTTTCAAGCCTTGAGAATAGCTATCAATGATGAGTTGGGAGCATTGACCCAAGTAATACCCCAGATAAAAAATA
>CAYIGO010000029.1:0-4365 GCA_964362965.1 uncultured Gammaproteobacteria bacterium
TGTTTGGCTATATTATAAATATGCCAGTCGTACTATACAAGAGACAAAGACAAATCCTGGATTTCATCACTCAATATATCCAGTCACATGGATATTCCCCGACTCTTGGCGAGATTGCCAAATGCATAAACGTCAGCTCTCTGGCTACTGTCCACGAGCATCTCCAGACTCTCATGAACAAAGGGGTCATCAAAAAGAAAACCGGCTCCTCCAGAGGCATTGATATTGCCGATGCCCACATGGCTAGTCTGACCAACACCCCTCCGTCTCTTGAACTTCCCATTTTAGGCTATATTGCCGCAGGTCGCCCAATTATTCCCCATACCGATCCAAATGCCACTCTAAATGTACCCCACTCTCTCGTTTCTGGTAAAAAACGCTCCTTTGTCTTGCAGGTCAGAGGCGACTCAATGGTCGAGGCGGGAATTCTTGATTATGATTATGTAGTGATCGAGCAATGTGAGACGGCTATCAATGGCGAAGTGGTGGTAGCACTACTCGAAAATGGCTTTGCTACTCTCAAGCGCTTCTTTAAGGAAGCTACACGGATTCGCCTCGAGCCGGCAAATTCAGCCATGTCCCCCATATTTGCTACCAATGTCCGGATCCAAGGCCGCGTCGTCGGCGTCATCCGCAAATATGCTCCTTAAAATTATCTTTTTGAATATTTGTATCTAAACCCAATACAACCAACTTCTCCCCCACTCTTAATAATTTTCTCTTCTACAACTAATTTTGCCGAATTAAATACAATATCACGTGTCATTTGTTTATTAGGACTTCTACAATTACCCGCATCTGATTTGATTATACATTCAGCACATAAAGAACATAAATTCGTACCATCAACACCAAACATAATAGTTACATAATTTCTTGTATCTACCTCATTTGTTAATACTCCTGATCCCCCTGGCATTTTTTTCATCTTGATTATTTTAGCACAACCCATAGTATTCTTCCACATCGGGAGTGGAAGATTTTATTTTCTAAAGTCTTTGAGGAAATGGAGAGCGACGGGGACTATGGAGGCTACAACAATTAAGATAATAATTAATTCATAGTGAGTTTTGACGAAAGGAATGTTGCCAAGAAAATATCCAAGAGAAGTGAGACCAACTCCCCAGATCAAACCTCCCAAAAGATTATAAGTCATAAAAGTTTTGTAAGGCATATTGGCAGCTCCAGCAACTATTGGGGCAAAAGTCCTGACAAAGGGGACAAAACGAGCAAGAACAATAGTCTTACTGCCATGCTTTTCATAAAATTGCTGGGCTGCTACCAAATGATGCTTTTTGAAAAATCTGGAGTCTTCTCTGGCAAATATCTTTGGTCCTACTTTGTGCCCAAACCAATAACCAACGTTATCACCGAGAACTGCAGCTACAAAGGAACAAATCAATAATGGCATAAATGGAATAATTCCAGTGGCTGACAGTAATCCAGCGGTAAACAATAGACTATCACCAGGGAGAAAAAAACCAAAAAATAAGCCCGATTCTGCAAAGACTATGAGAAATATTGCCAGAAGTGCGAAGGGTCCAGCCCAAGTCAGGAGGTATAATGAATCAATCATGGGTATATTATACGTGGTAGCAACCCCAATAGGCAATCTGGAAGATATTTCTTTGCGTGCTACAAAAATATTATTAAATACACAAGTTATTGCTTGTGAAGATACCAGACATACTGGTAATTTGATCAAACTCTTGGGTAACACTCAACCCAAAAAATATATTTCTATTCGTGATTTCAATGAAGCCCAAGTAATAGATAAAATACTTTTGGAACTTGAATCAAATGATGTCGCTTTAGTTTCTGACGCCGGTACACCACTCATTTCTGATCCTGGTTTTAAGCTGGTCCGTGCTGCCAAAAAAGTCGTTCCCATTCCTGGACCTTGTGCAGCTATCACAGCCCTCAGCGCGTCTGGTCTTCCAACAAACAAATTTTTGTTTTTGGGATTCTTACCAAAAAAATGGGAGATACTTCCCGAAATTACCACTATTATTTATGAATCGCCTATGAGAATCGAAAAGACTATTTCTGAAATAAAATCTCGCTACCCCGATGCGCAAATTGTCTTAGCTCATGAGTTAACCAAGATTTATGAACAGATACTAGAAATTAGAAATTGGAAATTAGAGTTTTCAAAAAGGGGCGAATATACTATTTTAGTCTACCGGCCAAAAGATTCCGGCCAATCATATCCGAAGGAGAATTGACCCGCAAAATTGATAAAATAGTCGGCGCCACATCAGCCAATATTCCTTGCGGAAGTTGTGTAGCTAGACGAAATTCCTCACCTACTACAATAAACGGAACCGGATTGGCATTGTGCTCGGTATCAATTTCACCTGTCACCCTATTGATCATTTCCTCAGCGTTACCATGATCGGAGGTGATTATTAAAACTCCTCCAACTGCTAGTAGAGTCTCAGATAAGCGGCCAATACAACTATCCACAATCTCACAACCCACTACAGTTGCCTGTATATTCCCTGTATGGCCTACCATGTCTGCATTGGCATAATTGACAATTATTAAGTCATAAGAATCTGACTTTATTTTTTCGATCAATTTATCTGTCATGACTACTGCTGACATTTCCGGCTCTTTGTCATATGTTGGCACTTTTGGTGAGGGAATAATCATTCTTTCCTCTCCTGGAAAGACATCGTCTCTTAACCCGTTAAAATAATAAGTCACAAATCTTTCTTTCTCACTTTCCGATACTCTGAGCTGCCTTAACCCCGCTTGGGATACGACTCTTCCCAGTGGTGAATTCACCACACTTGGTGGATAAGCAACATCTACAGGCAAGCCTTTCTCGTATTCGGTTAGAGTGACAAAACAGAGATTTTTGAGTATAGCTCCCCGCTCGAATGGTTTTTGTCTGGCATTTATCTGATCTGTATCTGCCTGATGCTTGGCAGTATATTTGACAGCATAGGGATCAAAGGTCATTTTGTTTCCGGACTGCTCAAAATCGGGTACTGTGAAAGCTCTGGTCAATTCGCGTGGCCGATCGATCCGAAAATTATAAAAGATGACAGCATCATTTGACTTGATGGAAGCTTCTTCAATTATTACAGTCGGCTCAATAAATTCATCGGTTTTTCCCAGGGCATAAGAATTTTTTATAGCCGTCTCGATATCCGGGGCCTTTAGGCCTTCTCGTTTGGTCAGACAAAAATAACTCTTGGCTATTCTATCCCAACGGAAATCCCGATCCATGGCAAAATATCTTCCCATGACACTGGCAATTTGACCGACTTCTTCTTTTTTCAAAACCTCTTGAAGCTTGGCTATATAGGTCATTGAGGCATTGGGTGGTGAATCACGCCCATCGGTAAAGAGATGGAGATAGACTTTGGTTAAATGTTGCTCATGACAAAGCCTTAGTATTGCAAACAAATGCGACAAATCCGAATGAACACCACCTCCACCGATAAGCCCCATTAGATGGAGGGCAGAGTTGTTGGATTTTGCGTGGTTGATAGCTTTTAACAATGCCGAATTTTGAAAAAAAGTACCATCGGCAATCGACATATTTATTCTCGGTAGATCCTGATAGACAATTCTACCGGCCCCAATATTCAAGTGACCAGTCTCGGTGTTTCCTGGCTCTCGCTTTGGTAAGCCTACCGATTCACCATGAGCAATCAGCTGAGTGCGAACAAATGACAGCCATAGTGACTGCATATTTGGTGTTTTGGCAAGTGTAATAGCATTACCGTTTCCGGGTGGAGCAATCCCCCATCCGTCTAGGATTGCAAGGACTACTGGTTTTGGTTTATTTGACATATAATAATTAAGTGTATCATGTATGAACATAATTGACATCAAGACTAAAGCTATATTGTCATCAATGGGAAACGAAACGGTAGAAGTATCCATGGTTTTTGATGACGGACAATCTACAGTCTCAGTACCTGCTGGTATCTCAGCTGGCAATTATGAAATTAAAAACCTACCGGTACCTCAAGCTATAAATCAAATCAATGATATAAAGCCCAAGCTATTAAATTTAGATTTAAACCAAGAAGTTTTAGATAGTATATTAATAAATGCTGGTTTGGCTGGCAATGCTAGTCTTCCTTTATCTGCAGCATTCTGGAAACACCATCTCAAATCCCGAGTATATTCTAAATTTCCTGGTTTATTTTTATTATTATTTGAAGGCGGTAAGCACGGTAATGGTGATATTACGATGCAGGAGTTTACGATTATTGAAACATCAATAAAGCAAGCCCAGACTGATTTTAAACTAATGAAGAATCACCTCGAGCGTCTAAACATCGAAAGCCTAGTCGGCGCTGAAGGTGGATTTTCTCCTACAAACTTTGATAACAATTTGGTCCT
>CAYIGO010000029.1:4465-7319 GCA_964362965.1 uncultured Gammaproteobacteria bacterium
TGGATCGTAGATTTTGCTCTTGAGGTTCAAGCTGATTTTGTAAAATTTGGTGGAATGGACCGTGGGGAAAGAATTGCTAAATACAATCGATTAAGAGAACTAGGGATGGACTAAAATCTCTGATTCTATAGCCAATAGGCGGTTGTACTTGGCCACCCGCTCTCCTCGGGCTGGAGCTCCAAACTTGACATAATCTGCTCCTACTCCTACTGCCAGATCCGCAATAAATGTGTCGTTGGTCTCTCCAGATCTATGCGAAACAATTATTTTCCACCCGGCATCACGAGCAAGCTTTATGACCTGTAAATTTTCTGTCACAGTGTTTAATTCGTTTAGTTTGACCAGTAAGGCATTACACGATTTTTCGACAATAGCTTTTTTGACTCGGTCGGGATTGGTAATAAGCAGGTCATCACCCACAATTGTGGTCGAATTTCCCAATTCGGCTGTAATTTGTGCCCAACCTTTCCAATCATCTTCGGATAATGGATCCTCAAGCAGTCTCAAATGGTATTGAGAATTTAGGTCACGCAAATAATCAATAAATTCACCTGTTTCCATGGGACTACTTCGGTCTTTGATCATATACCGACCATCTTTGTAGAAAGAATGTGGAGCTAGATCCAGTCCCAGCTCGACATCGATATTTGGTTTGCGATTTGACTGAATGATAGATTCATTGAGAATTTCCAAAGCATCGAGATTGGTAAATAAATTTGGCGCAAAACCTCCTTCGTCTCCTACACTATGGATAGCGCCACGCCTAGCTAGTAATTTTTTGAGATTCAAGTATATGACAGCTCCAGTCTCCAAGGCCTTGGCAAAAGATCCCAAGTGATTTGGTACCACCCAAAATTCCTGAAAATCAAGATTGCCTGCACCATGGTTACCACCATTGATCATATTGAATAGAGGTGTCGGGATATACATCGCCTGTTGATTTGCAGAAAGATGGGCAATATATTTGTACAGAGGCATTTTGGACGATACTGCCATAGCCTTGGCAAAAGCAATAGATATTCCTAAAGCTGAATTACTACCCAATTTTTGACTTAATCCCGAAAGCTTTTGATCCAAATCTGCCAAACTTAAAAAATCTACTCCAATAATCTCTGAAGAATACGTCCGATTAATATTCTCTACGGCCTTGAGTACACCAAAACCCAAATATCTGTTTGGGTCGCCATCGCGTAATTCATGGGCACCATTTGATGGAGGAGAAGATACGCCTACTGATCCATCTTCAAGAACACAGACTATTTCCAAGGTTGGCGTGGCCCTGGAATCGAGAATTTCCCTAGCATATATTTTATTTATTTTTGCCATATTTAATTAGCTTGCTTTCGCAATTTGCTACAATTTGCCTGGTCCTATCTATAGCATCGGGGTTGACGGAAATACTAGTAATACCCCAATTTACCAGCTTTTCGATAAGCTCCGGATATTGTGACGGGGCTTGGCCGCAAATACCACAGGCGATATTTCTCTTGATACAGGCTTTTATCACTTTTTCCAAAGCCCACAAGACAGCTGGGTTTCGCTCATCAAATTGACTTGCGACTTCTTCATTGTCTCGATCTGTACCCAATATCAACATAGTCAGATCGTTGCTGCCAATAGATACCCCATCAATTCCCACATCAATAAATTCATCGATTAATATAACGTTCGATGGTATTTCAACCATCATATAGAGCTTAAAAGTTGCACTACGATACAAACCACTAGTAGCTACTAGTTTTTTGACCTCAGACATTTCTTGGGGATTTGAGACAAATGGAATCATTAAATTTAGATTTTTATACCCCATTTGATTTCTGACTTTTTTAATCGCTTCTAATTCCAAATCAAAAACATCGGGGTTTTTGATATAGCGATAGGCTCCACGAAACCCCAGCATTGGATTGCTCTCCTCTGGCTCATAAAGCTCGCCTCCCTTGAGATGTCTATATTCATTGGTCTTAAAGTCTGAAGCTCTATAGATAATTGGTCTATTGCCAAAGGCTTTGCAAAAGACTGCCAAATCAGAAGCCAATTTATTGATATAAACTTCGGATTTTCCATCCGCAATCATTTTCTTGGGATGGACTCCGATATTTCCCATCATAAATTCAGCCCGAAGCAGTCCAACTCCATCGACATGATTTTTGGCAATCTCGACTGCTCTTTCCGGCTCAGCTAGGTTTACATATACCTTTGTGGCGGTCTTTAACGCAGGTGAGTTGTGGGTTGTGGGTTGTGAGATATGTAGTGTGGATGGGGAGTTTTTAATAGAGCCCTTGAAAACTTCACCTGTTGAGCCATTGAGAGTAACTACCATATCGTCTTTGAGAACTTTGGTTGCCGTGCCGGTACCGACAATACAGGGGACTCCTAATTCCCTAGAAACAATAGCTGCGTGGGATGTCAAGCCACCTCGGTTAGTAATAATTCCGGCTGCTCTTCGCATGGCTGGGACAAAATCGGGTGTCGTCATATCGGTGACCATAATATCGCCTTTCTTGACCTTGCCCAAAAGCTTGACGTCTGGTACCATTCTCACTGGTCCAGAGACCATACCCGGCGCAGCCGGGGCGCCTTTGAGAATTACTTCCCTATTCTCTATTACTTTGTCACTTTGCAACTTTGTCACTTCACCTAATGTAGTAATCGGCCGTGCTTGAGTAATATAAATCTTACCACCTTCCAATGCCCACTCGATATCCTGTGGGAAGAAATAGTGTGCATGAATCTTCTTACCCAATTCTCCCAAATGTAATATATGTTTGTCGGAAATTTTTTGGAGTTCTTGTTTTTTTGCTGGGACTTTGGATTCTATTACCTCTTTGCCTCCGCGGGTTTCCATAATAGTCTG
>CAYIGO010000030.1:0-7223 GCA_964362965.1 uncultured Gammaproteobacteria bacterium
GATCACAAATACCATAGACAATATTTTCCGAAAGCCAATCATCTAGATCTTTTTGATTTTTTATTGGCCCTGGCATCTTACGGCTTATCTGCGGATCTTTCTCTATCTCCCACAGACGGATTTTGTCGGTATCTGAAAACGGTTTAGTCCTGATCATTTTTTTCAAGAATTGCTACTGCAGCAACAGAATCTCCTTTGGTCGAAAATCTCATCAAAATGACTCCCTGGGTCGGTCGTCCGAGCATGGGTACATTTTTGAGTTCTGTCCTAATTACCTGAGCCGACTTGGAAGTAATAATTATTTGGCCAATAGTTTTATCGACTGCAATACAAGATATTATTTTCCCAGTCTTGGCTGTAATCTCGGCGGCTTTGACGCCCTGGCCACCGCGTTTTTGCAAGGGCCACTCCCCCACCCCAGTTCTTTTTCCCAATCCAAACTGGGTAACGATCAAAAATTCTTTATCTGTTTTGGCCGGTGTTACTTCCATGCCGACTACAAAATCATTGGACTTGAGTTCTATCCCGCGGACCCCCTGGGTGTCACGGGCAGTAGCACGAACATCTTCCTCCTTGAATTTTATAGACTTACCATCGTGAGATACCAACAAGACATTGTCCTCACCGCTGGTTGGCCTGACCCACTTTAGACTATCATCTTTTTCAAGCTTGATAGAAATCTTTCCTGAAGTCCTGATATTTTCAAATTCTGAAATTTTTGTCTTCTTGACAGTTCCTTTCTCAGTCACCATCAATAAGAATTTTGAAATATCGCTTTTACCAAGTGGTAAAACTGCTTGCATTTTTTCATCCTGCTCGATATTTATGATATTGACCATGGCCTGTCCTTTGGCTTGGCGGGATCCTTCCGGCAATTCATAAGCTTTGGTCTTAAAGACCCGGCCCTTGTTGGTAAAAATATAAATGTCATCGTGGGTATTGGCTGTCACGATATGAGATATTTCATCCTCGTCTTTGGTAGTCATTCCGGTCACTCCTTTGCCACCGCGTTGTTGGGCTCTGAAAGCCACCGGTGATTGGCGCTTGATATAGCCAGTACTGGTGACAGTAATGACAGTATCTTCAGATGCTATCAAATCTTCTTCGGAAAATTCACCGACTGGCATCTTATATACCTTGGTTCTCCGACCATCGTCGTATTTTTCCTTAAGCTTGGTAATCTCTTCCTTGATAATTTTGAGCATTTTTAAAGGATGAGCCAAGAGATCCTCCAAAAAGCCTATTAATTCCATGACTGCCTTGTATTCATCTTCAATCTTTTTTCGCTCCAAAGCAGCCAGTCTGCGAAGCTGCATATCCAAAATAGCGACTGCTTGAAGTTCTGATAAGCCAAATCTCTCCATCAGGTTTTTCTTGGCTTCGTCGGAATCTTTGGATTCACGGATGGTTTTGATGACTGCATCTAGGTGATCGAGGGCAATTTTTAGGCCTTCCAAAATATGAGCACGAGCCTTGGCAATTTTTAGGTCATATTGAGTGCGCCTAGTAATGACTAATTGGCGATGTTTAACATATTCCTGCAATATTTGCCTTAAGTTTAGAGTCTGAGGAGTATTGTCTACCAGTGCGACAAAATTACAGGGAAAAGATGTCTGCAAGGCGGTATGTTTGAATAAATTATTTAGAACAGACTTGGGTTTGGCGTCGCGCTTGAGTTCCACGACTACTCGAATTCCCTCTCGATCCGATTCATCCCGAAGATCAGATATACCGTCTAATTTCTTCTCGTGATAAAGATCGGCAATTCGGACGACCATCTCGGCTTTGTTGACTTGGTATGGAAGCTCGGTGATGATTATCTGTTGTTTGCCATTTTTGCCCTCTTCTATTTCCGCTCTACCCCGCATAATTATCCTGCCCCGGCCGGTATTATAGACTTCGGCTATAGCTTTTACATCGTAGATGTTTCCATAAGTGGGGAAATCCGGACCTTTGACAAATTGCATTAAATCTTCTACTGTTGATTCTGGTTTATCAATCAATAGACAAATGGCATCGACTATTTCGCCCAAATTGTGAGGAGGAATCTTAGTCGCCATACCGACAGCAATGCCTTCGGAGCCCATCAAAAGCAGGTTTGGCAACTTGGCAGGTAGGAAGATGGGTTCTTGAATTGTATTGTCAAAATTGGGTGTAGTGTCGACTGTTTCTTTTTCGATATCGACAAGCATCTCTTCGGAAATAGGACTCATTTTGACCTCGGTGTAGCGCATGTGGGCCGGAGAATCACCATCGACAGAGCCGAAGTTCCCCTGACCGTCTACGAGGGGGTAACGCATGGAAAATTCTTGGGCTAGGCGAACCATGGCATCGTAGACCGAGACATCGCCGTGGGGGTGATATTTACCTAAGACTTCTCCGACGACGGTGGCACTTTTGCGATGCTTTCCCGAGGCTCGTAAGCCTACGTCGTGCATGGCATACAAGATCCGGCGATGGACGGGCTTTAGGCCATCGCGGACGTCTGGTAAGGCTCGGGCGACAATAACAGACATGGCATAATCCAAGAAGTTTTTTTGCATCTCGGTCGTGATTTCTACCGGCTGAATTTTACCTAAATTTTTATCTTGTTTATCATCCATACAAAATGTCCCAACAGGGACTTATATTATATTACACCAAAAATGGAGCGAGGAGAAGAGCCACGATGTTGATGATCTTGATCATAGGATTTATTGCAGGTCCTGCTGTGTCTTTGTAAGGGTCTCCTACAGTGTCACCAGTGACTGCTGCTTGGTGAGCAAAAGATTTTTTACCGCCAAAATTTCCCTCTTCAATATATTTCTTGGCATTGTCCCAAGCGGCTCCGCCAGTCGTCATAGAAAGTGCCACAAATATCCCGGTAATTATAGTTCCCATGAGCATTCCACCAAGTGCAATGGGTCCCAAAGCAAGTCCTACGATGACTGGAGAAACTACAGGTAATAATGCCGGTACTATCATTTGTTTGAGAGCCGATTGGGTGACCAGATCGACACATCTTGCATAGTCGGGCTTGGCTTTACCGGTCATAATTCCTTTGATGGTTTTGAATTGTCGTCTGACTTCAGCGACTACAGCTTGCGAGGCAACTCCGACTGCTTCCATAGCTTGGGAGGCAAATAGATAAGGCAAAGCACCGCCTATCAGAAGTCCAGCCAAAACCTTGGGGTCAGAAAGATTGAAAACTACCAATTTACCAGCCAGCTGCAGTTCTTCGGTATACGAAGCAAATAAGACTAAAGCAGCCAGAGCGGCGGATCCTATGGCATAGCCTTTGGTAATGGCTTTGGTAGTATTTCCCACTGCATCTAGGGCATCTGTAATTTTGCGGGTACTCTCCGGAAGATTGCTCATTTCAGCAATTCCACCAGCGTTATCTGTAATTGGTCCAAACGCATCTATGGCTATAATTATTCCAGCAACAGACAACATACTTACGGCAGCAATGGCTATTCCAAAAAGTCCTGCGAGTTGAAATGATACTAATGAAGCAAGAGCGATAAGTATAGCTGGCCAAAAAGTGGAGCGCATAGACAGAGCCAGTCCTGCAATAATATTTGATCCGTGCCCAGAATTTGAAGCCATAGCTAGATTTTTGACTGAGGCAAATTTCTTTGAAGTATAAACTTCGGTAAAAACAACCATCAGGACTGTGACTACAAGTCCGACCATAGCACTTAAGAATAAATTAAGAGGACCATATAGAGGATTTGCACCCATATAAGTGGTGGTTGCCCAGTAAAAACCAGCAACGGATAATAATAACGATACGGTCAAGCCTTTGTACATCGCACCCATAATATTGCCGCCATTGCCGACTTTTACAAAAAAAGTGCCAACAATTGAGGTAAAGATAGAAATAGAAGCAAGGATCAATGGAAAGGTTACTGCTTCAGGAAACGAAGTCCTAAATATCCCATAAGCCAATAGCATTGCAGACATAAGAGTCACGACATAAGTCTCAAACAGATCAGCAGCCATTCCGGCACAATCTCCTACGTTGTCACCCACTAAATCAGCAATAACACCGGCATTACGGGGATCATCCTCGGGAATTCCGGCTTCGACTTTGCCTACTAAATCTGTACCTACATCTGCCGATTTGGTATAAATTCCTCCACCAAGTCTGGCGAAGACTGATATCAAAGATCCACCGAACCCAAGACCAATTAGTGCCTTGGGATCACCAGTCAAATAATAAAAGCCCGCTGTAACCAAAAGACCAAGACCCACGACCAAAAGACCTGTCACACTTCCGCCAGAAAATGCTAAAGCAAGAGCAGCAGCCAAACCTTTTTTGGCTTCGACTGCAGTTCGAATATTGGCTCTTATACTAGTATGCATCCCTACATATCCAGCAAGAGCCGAAGCAAATGCTCCCAAGACAAAACCCATAGCCATAGTCATTCCCAAGAAATACCACATGACAATTGCAAGAATTGAAGCGATAACCAACAAAGTTTTTGATTGTCTGGCCAAATATGCTTTGGCTCCTGTGGCGATTGCATCTGCAATATCATTCATGGTTTTGTTTCCTGTAGGTTTCTGAGTTATTTGGTAAAACAAAAATGCTCCGTATCCAATAGAGGCCAGAGAAGCGATAAACGGAAGAAATATAAGATTCATTGGCGCATTGTACAAAATTACAACCTAGATGTCTAGTGTCGCTGTCTTTGCATGGGTGGTAATAAACTTTTTTCTTGGTGGTACTTCGTTGCCCATGAGAGTCGAAAAAACATGATCGGCGTGGGCAGCATCTGCTATATCTACACGCTTGAGGATGCGGTTTTCTGGATTCATAGTGGTTTCCCAGAGTTGGTCGGGATTCATTTCGCCCAAGCCCTTGTAGCGTTGAATACTAAATTTTTGCCCCGGATATTTGGCAAGTAAGGCATCTTTTTCAGTATCGGTGTAAATATATGATGAAGTTTTGGCAACATCAATCTTATACAGAGGTGGCATGGCCACATATAGGTGTCCGTGTTCTACTATATATGGTAGGTGACGATAGAAAAATGTCATCAGCAGGCAAGCAATGTGGGCACCGTCCACATCGGCATCGGTCATGATAATTACTCGGTGATAGCGTAATTTCTCGGGATTTGAGACATCCCCTATTCCCATGCCCAGAGCAATGGTCAGAAATTTCAATTCTTCAAAACCAATGATTTTATCCAACTGAGCACGTTCTGTATTTAATACTTTACCTCGCAAAGGCAGAATGGCTTGAAATTTACGGTCACGGCCTTGCTTAGCACTTCCTCCGGCAGAATCTCCCTCGACCAAATACAATTCACAAAGGGCTGGATCTTTTTCTTGGCAATCGGCCAATTTTCCAGGAAGGGTCATGCCTTCGAGCGCTCCTTTGCGAAGTACTGCCTCTTTGGCCGCGCGGGCGGCAAGCCTAGCCTTGGCTGCCAGTAAAATTTTGGCTACAATTTGCTTGGCGTCAGACGGATTTTCTTCAAAATAGGTATCCAGCCCTTCTTTAACTGCAGTCTGAACATAGCCTTGGATTTCAGGATTGTTTAACTTGGCTTTGGTCTGAGATTCAAACTGAATGAGCTGGGTGGGCATCTTGACTGAAATAATTGCCGTCAAACCTTCCCGCATATCTTCACCTGTCATGGCCTCGCCGTCTTTGACAGCTCCGATTTTTTTGGCGTAATCATTGATACACCGGGTCAGAGCCATCCGAAGTCCTGTGACATGAGTACCACCATCGTAAGTGTAAACAGTATTGACAAAAGATTGTAAGACCTCGGTATACGAATCGTTGTATTGCAAAGCCAATTCAACTTGAGTGCCTTCGACAGTCTTGGTCACAAAAATAGGGTCAGTTAGAGTTTTTTTATCGCGGTTTAGGTGAGCGACGAGCGACTTGATTCCGCCTTCAAAATAAAATTGCTTAGTGGTCCCCTTCTCCTCGTTACTAACAAAGAAATGTAATCCGGCCAAAAGATAGGCAAAATTTCGAACAGTGTTTTCAATGGTCTCATAATTCCACTCGACGGTGGTAAACATTGAAGCGTCGGGCTTGAAACGAGTATAAGTACCAGTTCCAGCAATGTTTGCTGACATCGGACTTTTGGTCACTGCCACTGCTCCCTGGGGAATTCCTACTTTGTAATCTTGGGCGTAGACTTTGTCTTCGCGCCTGACCTCAGCCCTTGTCCATTCGGACAATGCGTTGACGACAGAGGCCCCGACACCGTGCAAGCCGCCCGATACTTTGTAGGCTTTCTCGTTAAATTTTCCTCCGGCATGAAGCTTGGTCATAGCTAACTCAAGTCCCGAGACTCCCGATTTGTGTTTGTCGATTGGAATTCCTCGGCCTTCGTCTTGGACTGATAGTGATCCATCCTTGTGGACAGTGACCCAAATCCTCTTTCCAAATCCAGCCAAAGCTTCATCAATAGAATTGGTAATTATTTCATAGGCCATGTGGTGCAGACCCTTAGTGTCGGTCGAGCCAATATACATGCCTGGGCGTTTCCTTACGGGCTCTAGTCCCTCGAGTACTTGAATTGCATCTGCTTGATAATCATTATTCTTTTTCGCCATGGCTTAAATATGATAGCACAAAAAATCCAAACACAACTTCACATTTACATTTGCTTTGAGATATTTTCTGCATTCTGAAATGGTTTGATAGTTTGTGAGAGTCTGGGGATTTTGGTGGAGGTACATTTCGACGCCGTCAAGAAAAGCTAGTGCTTGCTCACGAGTTGTGAGGGAATCTAAGTCAAAGCCAATGGGGTTGATAGGCCCCACTTCGCCTTTGGCTTCGTTAGGGGTAAAGGTAATTTGGACACGTGAAAGAATCGTGGGAAGGAGCTGGTCGGGCTGATCGGTGACGAGATAAATTTCACTATTACCCGGTGGCTCCTCCAAAATTTTGAGTAATGCGTTTTGAGCATTTATCGTCAAGAGATGAGCGTCTTTTATGTAGACGGTGTTGTGAACTGACTGTATGGGTTTTCTAGCCAAAAAATTATTTATAGTTCTGACTTCATCAATGCCGATCGATTTTTCAGGAGTAATAACTAATACATCTGGATTACTAGAAATTAGAAATTGGAAATTAGAAATTATGAATGCCTGCATTAAATGTATTATAATGGTTTTATGAGAACTGCCCAAGACCGAGATACCTTTGGTGTATTAGACATTCTTCTATCGACAAACAAAATAGATAAGACTGCCTTTGACGCAGCCAA
>CAYIGO010000031.1:0-7045 GCA_964362965.1 uncultured Gammaproteobacteria bacterium
TTGCGTGGATCCAAAAAAGCCGCTTCTGTCGTGGTAGTCCGGACTGAGGGGGCTAATATTCTCAACAGTTTGACTCAGACTATCCGTTTTGCCGAAGAAATATCTGTCTGTAACGGCACGAGTATTACTTTTAGACCTCTTGTGGGTAATGATATTACCTATTCGTGTACTGGCACCAATATTGCATCAGGATCCGCTAATCTGAATTCTTCACAAGTGGCGCTTTCGGCCTGTGCAATCAGTTGCCCATTGACTACCGGAATTACAGATTTCCGCAAGGCCAAATATGTAGATTTAAGTTTTACACTAAAAGGCAGTCAGGCCGAAATTCCTTTTAAAACTCAGGTGGTCTTGCGTAATCGTGATTAAACGTCTATTATAGATATATGAGACAAGGTCAAGCTTTGATAGTAATATTGCTAGTCTTAGCGGTAGCTTTAACTTTGGGATTGGCAGTAGTTTCCAGAACTGTAACGGAAGTGGGTACAGCCACTACTCAAGCTGAGTCTTCGCGAGCGCTTTCTAAAGCTGAATCGGGAGTAGAAGCAGCTCTTTCGGGAACCATAATTGCTGGAGTAACTGCGACTGATTATTCTGGGAAACAAATTAGTATTTCGGAACCCTTGGCTGCAGGAGAATCTTCAACAATATTTTTAGCTGAGCATGACTCAAATGGCAATTTGGATTTGATAGGCGGATTAAATGCCTATTCAGGAAATAGTGTAGATTTGTGTTGGGGTACAGAAGCAGGTTCACCAGTAGCTATAGAAGCATCTTTGTATTACAAAGAATTGTCAAATTATAAAGTTGTGCGTTTTGCATACGATCCAGAGGGACGCGGTGGATTTACTAGATCCGATACGGATAGAACAAATTGTCCCACCGATCATATTTACTTAAATCATGCAACTTTAAGTAGTTTACCTGCCGGTAAAATATTATTGAGAGTCAGGCTTTTGTACAATGGAGATGTGGCTCACTATGTAGGAGTATCTGGATCCACACCTTTTCCGATCCAGGGAAAGAATATTGTTTCTACAGCCACAGAAGGTAACACTACCCGCAAGATTGAGGTCTTCCAGAGATATCCAGATTTGTCTCCCCTTCTCGACTCTGCAGTATTCTCTGGTGGTGGACTTGCCAAATAAGCTATATAATAAATTTATGTCTTCACTGCCCAAAATAGGACTCGATATTGGATCTACTTCTATAAAGATTGCGGAGCTTGCTCCAAACGGTAAAAAGTGGAAACTTCTGACCATGGCATCAATGCCATCTCCCCCTGGCTGGACATCAAACATGAAAGGAAGTATTGCAGTAGTCTCACAAGCGATTACAAAGTTACATAAAGAAGCTGGAGTGTTTGGTAGGCGGGCTGTGGTTTCACTCCCAGAAGAACAGGTCTCATCACATGTCATTGAATTGCCATCGATGGATGACTCAGAAGTCGAGCAATCTCTACAATGGCAGGTAGAGCAGTTTATTCCCTTCCCTATCGATCAAGCTGTCTGGAGTTATCAAATAGTCAAGAAAGATGTCGTGGGTGGAGGGGGTATCGAAGTCTTGGTCGCGGCAGTTCCCAAATCGGTCGTAGAATTTTACAGAACTGTTGCTGAAACAGCAGGACTAGAGGTCTTGGCAGTCGAAACGGAGCTCATGGCCACCGCTAGATCTGTCCTTGCGGGATCAACTCAACTTGGACTAATAGTAGATATTGGTGCCAAAAGTACCGATATGGGTTTGGTCCAAAATGGCAACTTGCTATACACTAGGGCTATTCCTACCGCAGGTGAAGCTTTTTGCCGGGCAATAGAAACCGGCCTTGGGTTGGAAGCATCCCAGGCCGAGGAATACAAAAATACCTATGGCTTTTCTAAGAGTCATTTGGAAGGAAAACTAGCTGAAGTAATGGCGCCGGTTCTCAAATTGATCATTGGAGAGATCAAAAAGACGATTGAATTTTATACCTCAAAACATAGTGGTGAAACGGTAAAATTTATCTCCCTTTCTGGTGGCGCTGCCGCTTTACCTGAAATAGTGGGAGAAATATCTTCTGCGCTAGGCCTTGAAGTCAGTCTTTCAGATCCATTTACCAATGTAATTTTAGATGAAAGCCAAAGGGAAGCTATAGGAACCACGGGACCTTTTTATGCTGTGGCTCTGGGCTTATCAATGCGTGATATATGATAAATTTACTGCCAAAAACTGATAATACTGGTCAAACGACATTTAAATATAAAAATACAGCCTTTTGGATCACACATTT
Source organism: uncultured Gammaproteobacteria bacterium (assembly GCA_964362965.1). Taxonomy (GTDB): domain Bacteria; phylum Patescibacteriota; class Microgenomatia; order CAZETR01; family Amesbacteraceae; genus JACRNA01. The sequence goes on from CAYIGO010000031.1 coordinate 2,267, forward strand.
AGGGCTCATATTTTATTTTTTGTTTTTGGTTGCGACAACTACAAAAATGTGGATAGGTGATGTACGACAAAATCAATTGATTTCGGATATAGCCAATCTTGAGTCTCAACTAAATCCTCTGAGCAATGTCGAAGCTGTAATGCTCCAGATTGACCGCACACAAAAATCCATCGATAAGTTTAAGACATCCAGACCAAAATTGGCTGAATTTGTCCACACCCTGAATAGTAGACCCTCATCGGTCGTAATCAAAAATTGGGATTACAAAGTTTCCAGTAAATCAAGAATATCGGTAGAATCACCAAGCCTTAACGATCTTGAGGAATATACCAGACTTTTGAAACTGAAATTTTCAGGATTATTACTTGAACAAACTGTTACGAAAGGAGGGATATGGAATTCAATCTTAGTACTCAAATAAAATCTATTAAGCCATACGCTTGGCTGCTCTATCCGCTTGCTGTCTTGGTATTTGTATGGTTTTCTTATACCCAGATTCTGGTCGGTCCCGGGAAACTGCTCGACAAAATTACCCAAACAGAAGAAAAGATTTCTGATCTAAATCTAAAAAAGACAGTTCGTGAAACTAAAATCAATACTCTAAAAGTCCAAAAATTAGATATTTTACAAACAAGGTTGGCAAGTCTTATCGATCAAATGCCATATGACCATATGCCGTGGGATTTGCTTGCAAAACTCAAAACACAAGGAGACCTAGTCGATTTCAAAATGTCTGAGAATAAACTAATGCAAGTCGAATACAAAATTGATAATAGTGAAAATCTGAAAGAATTATTGCTGAAATTGGAATTATTTACTCCATTTTTATCAATATCCTCAGTTGTCTACGGTTCACCTCTTTTAAAACTCGAATTCAATTCTGCCTATAGTCCGTTCCAAAACTTTACACAAGATTTTGATAGAGAGCTTCCTAATTTATCAAAGTGACTTGTACTGAGGGGAGATTGTGGTTTGCACAATAAGTGGTCAGAAGACTCCGAAGGGCCATAATGACCGATCCACCGCGGCCTATGACTCGTCCTGCATCTTCAGAGTTTACCTTGAGACTAATTCCCGAGGCTGATTCCTCAATGATCAAATCATCTGGGTAAGCCAAAAGTGGAGCCAGGCAAAATTTTAAGAAGTCAGACATAGAGATTTTACTTTGGGACTAACTACAGCTCCTTTTGAGACCCAATATTTTAAGCGGTCCTGATTACATTGCAGTTGCTTGTCATGGGGATTGTAAAAACCCAATACCTCCACAGGATCACCAGTCAGCTTGGATTTACTTTCAACGACACTAATACGGTATTGGATTCGTCCCTTTTTGCCGGTAGGAGCTAATCTGATAGTAAGCATGGGGTCATTATATCAACCTGGAAATAGATTATCCAGCGCAGATGAGGCAGCCTGAGTTTCGGCCTTTTGTTTACTGGATCCGTTTCCGGTTCCTGCTGGCTTGTTGTCAATAATGGCTTCAATTACAAAGTTTCTGGCATGATCGGGACCATCACTTGATACCAATTTGTAGAGGGGTGTTCCAAAGCCCGCTGCTTGGGATTTTTCCTGAAGTAAGCTCTTTGGATCTTTTAGCTGCAAGTCAGCCAAAAGATCACTATCTGGAAAGACTTGACCTAGATATTTTCTGCAGATGTCAAGACCTCCATCCATAAACATAGCACCCAAGACTGCCTCGAATGTATTGGCGAGTAACCCAATATTACTTCGACCACCAGTATCTTCTTCTCCGCGGCTCAATTTTAATAAATTATTTAGTTCGAGTAATTTAGCTTTTTCGTAGAGCGAGCCCGTCTGGACAAGTAGTGATCTACGAGTAGTCAACTCACCCTCTGGAGCTTGGGGAAATAAGACAAACAATCTTTCCGAGATAACAAGAGAAAGTACCGAATCGCCCAAAAATTCTAATCTTTCGTTTGAACTTGTGCCTGGATGTTCATTACAATATGACTTATGAACTAAGGCTTTGCTAAGCCAAGAAGAATCGGTAAAAAAAGATTTTAGATCAAACATGAATTTCTTCCACTGGGTCAATGGCCTCGAGTAAATCACCTATCGTAATAATCTCGGTAAGATCTGTGGGAATGGTAATATCCAAGGCATCTTGCAAGCGGGTCAAGAGAGTGGTATCGGAGGACATTTCAGACAATATAGTATCATCCGTCAGCTCAGACGGATTTTTTTGCCACTCGTTGGCTAGAAATTGGATGACAGCGTTTCTTTTTTGCATAGTTTTTGTGAGATTTCCTAAAACCCCATTTACAAACGATGGACTGTGATCTGATCCAAACTCGTGTGCCAGCTCTACAGCTTCATCTATAATAACCCGAAGGGGTGTGGTTTTGTCAATCACCAGTTCCCAGGTAGCCAAGCGCAGGATTGCCAGATCGACAGGATTTATTTGTGAAATTGGCCATTCTGGCGCTGATTTGGTAATCAGGGGATCGATTAGATTTAGATTTGACCAAATACTAGCAATAATTGCTTGGGGTTTATTGCGGTAGGTCGCTTCATAAAGACATTGCATTAACTTAACTCGTTTCAAGTGTCTAGGATCTGAAGCTGTTTTCATTTATTTTTTGTCCTTGTAAGACCCACAAAATTTACAAGCTCTGTGCGGCAAGATTAGCTCATGACACTTTTTACACTCGATAAGTGTTGGTAAGGTAAGCTTGATGGAAGCCCGTCTAATACCCTGGCGTCTTGTGGACCATCTGCGTTTTGTAAGTGGGGTCATGTCTTGTATTTTAGCACAACCTCACGGACTTTTGGCAACATGTCAAAATCTTTGTATGTAGCAATTTTTAGCTCCGACTTACCGTGTTGGGAGGTACTATAGATATTTCCGGCACCTCTGATTTCCAGATCAATCTCGGCCAGTCTTGATCCAATATGTGTAGTTTCCATGGCCTTTAATCGTTCTGTGTCCTGTGTTGAAAACAGTAGACAGTAGGCTTGCTGGCCATTTCTACCGACCCTACCTCTCAGCTGGTGTAAGGAAGCCAAGCCAAAACGATAGGCATCTTCAATGACCATAATGCTGGCATCAGGAATGTCTATACCCACTTCCACAACCGGTGTAGACACTAGAATATGAATTTCTTTGTCTCTAAACTTATTTATAATTTCGTCTTTATTTTTCATCCGTCCATGCAGTAATCCTAAATTCAAATGAGCAAATGATTTCTTAAGAGATTCAAATTCCACACTGACTGCACGGATTGCTCCCAAAGATTCGCTTTCGTCAATAAGCGAACATACCCAAAAAACTTGTGTATTTTGTTTTCTAATCCACTCGATTGCAGAAGCTCTCTTTTCCTCAGGAACGACCCAAGTTTTGATAGTTTTTCGACCGACAGGAAGCTCAGTCAACTGAGACAGATCTAAATCTCCATACAATACCAGTGCCATGGTTCTAGGAATAGGTGTGGCAGTCATTGTCAGGACGTGTGGAGTTCCCCCTTTGTGCTGCAATAACGCCCGTTGGGCTACTCCAAATTTATGTTGCTCATCTATAACAATCAACCCTGCATCAAAATCATTATTCAATAACGCCTGGGTTCCGACAATAATATCACCGTCTAATTTTGTTTGAGATGTTTGAAGACCAATATTTACACCAAATGGTTTCAACAATTTAGTCAAGGTATCGTAATGCTGCTGGGCCAATATTTGGGTTGGAGCCATAAATAAAACAGTCTTTTTATTTAGCCACGCTACTAAGCAAGCAATTGTAGCAACTACAGTTTTTCCGCTACCCACATCCCCTTCTAATAACCTATTCATGGCCACCGGTTTTTCTAAATCTGCCAATATGTCATCAATAGCTGTATTTTGCGAATGAGTTAAACTATATGGCAAAGACAATTTGAAATTTGTGATTTGTGATTTGTCGATTATGAATTTGTGTGCTACTCCCCTATTTTGCCAATCGTGACGTCTTTTCAAATTTTCGGTTTCAAATTTCAACAATTCGTTGAAAGCAAGATTGCGCCGGTATTTCTCGACTTCATATAATTCATTGGGAAAATGGACTCCTCTTAGACTGACACTTAGACTTTCATCCAGTAAATTTAAATCTAATATTTCACGGATTTTTTTTCTTAGCCATTTGGAAGTAAGACCAGCCGTCTCGGGATAAATTGGAACTATGGTTCCGGCCAAGTCGGGATCTGCTATTTCAGGGCTTATTATAGCCAATTTACGACCAAACCAATCGGCTTTGCCATATAGTGATATTTTAGTACCCGCCTGGACTGTCCGTGCCAGATACCGCTGATTAAACCAGATAACCAAAATTTTTCCTGAATCATCTGCAATTTCTGCTTTTTGGATGACTTTACCGGATTTGGTGTATTCATTAGTTATTTCACTCACTACTCCGACTACGGTAATAGTGTTTCCACTAGCAATTTGTTTTATTGGTGTAATTATTCTTCTGTCTTCATATCTAAAAGGTAAATGATGAAGCAAATCAAAAACAGTAAATATTTCCAACTTTTTGAGTTTCTTTGCCAGCATCGGTCCAATCCCAGAAAGAGACTGAATATTATCAGAAAGATTCATTAACTATAGATATAGCAAATATGGAAGAATTGTTCCTGCAATAAGTGCCAGGGAGGCGATCACAATTACCACTTTTACAAACTTGGATTTATTTTTGGAAGTCATGGGTTAAATGATATACTTAAAAGGTATGCGAATCAAGTACCTTCCGAAGTCAAAGATAATCTTATACAGCTCAATTGGATTGTTAAT
>CAYIGO010000032.1:0-6838 GCA_964362965.1 uncultured Gammaproteobacteria bacterium
CACCCGCAAAACTAATAACTGCTAATGTCCAAGCCAAGACTTGTTTTTGTATAGAAGTCAATACAGGGTGAGAATGAATTTTGGGATGGAAAGTTTCCAACAACGTACTGGGGTATCTCCGATGTCCTCCAAGAGTGTGAGAAGGTTTTATTTTTCCTTCTGCTTCCCAACGGCGTAATGTCTTCGTGGACACTCCCAGTTTTCGGGCAGCTTCGTCTATCGATAATTGAGGCAGGTTATCCATGTTTGTCTAAGTTTTAAATACTTATATTATTAATTATGATAGTTGACAAGGGCAATTGCAAGAGCTTAAATATAACTAATGCCAAAAAAGATTCTCCTAATCTCTATTTTCTACTTTCTATTTTCTAGATCATTTGTTTTTGCCCAAACCTCCTCTTCGGGTGTGGCGGTCTCAGTTGGTTTGACAGGTGACATATCTGACGGAAGCCTGATTTGTTCTTCGGGCGGAGGAAGTGTCGCCTGCAATAAGGAATATGACCCCTCGGTCATGGGAGTATATACCGAAAACCCATCGGTTTTACTGGAAAATACGACTCTCCTAGATGGCAAGCCAGTAATTTCTTCCGGGAAAGTTTATGTGCGATTTGAAGGCAGTATCAAAAATGGTGATTATGTGACTACTTCTGAAAAGCCGGGGGTGGCGATGAAGGCAACCCACAATGGTTATGTCCTCGGGACCGCGCTTGAGGATTTTGATGGTCCGTCAGGAAAAATCCTCGTATCTTTAGGCGTGCGCCCGGCGGTCCTTGCCTCAAGTACTTCTGATAATCTCTGGGAAGCTTTGCGCCAGGGACTCTCAAGCCTCTATCTCACCCCGCTATCTGCCTTGAGGTACGCCATGGCCATGATTATTGTTTTGGTGGCGTTTGTCTTGGGTTTTGCTTATTTTGGTCGGGTAGCTAAATCTGGAGTTGAAGCAGTCGGGAGAAATCCCCTGGCTGGAAGAACTATTGAGTTTACAGTAATACTAAATGTAGTATTAACAGCTATCATTATGGGATCAGGACTATTACTTGCCTATATTATTCTGATATTATAGATACACAACATAATTTTCAATTTACAATTTTCAATTTACAATGAAATTCCAATTTATCAATTTCCAAACGGTTTGAAAATTAAATCATTGAAAATTATTTGAAAATTCGAAAATTGAAAATTGTAAATTAAACATATGACAATCGAAACTGCCCTAATAATTGGTCTGATAATTGCGGTAATTTGGCTAGTGTATGAATATATTCAGGTGCACCACAAACTTATCCAAAAACAGCAAGCTCACGAAAAAAGTCTGGAAATTACTCATAAAAAATCTCTGCAAATTTTGGATGCGGCCAGAGATGAAGCCAATAAGATCTTGCGCCAAGCGCGAACGACTGCTGTGGCTCACCGCGAGAAATTGAGTACCAAGATGGATACTGCCCTGAATGCGGTGGCCGAGCGGGAAATCGCTGACTTCAAAAAAGCCCTGGAAATGGAGACAATTAGCGTCGAAAAGACTGTCGGCGAAAAAGTCGCAGCCCGCTATGATGAAGTACGCCGGGAAGTTGAGGACTACAAAGCCAAGCAAATTGCCGCAAGTGACCAGAAAATCAATAAGGTTCTGGCTGGGATTCTCCAAAAATTATTGAGTAAAACAATTAATGTCGATGAGCACCAAAAACTGGTGATCAAAGCTCTTGAGGAGGCAAAGCAAGATGGACTATTTAACTAAGGATCAAATTGATTTATTAAAACAAGAGATTGATATACTTATAAGTAATAAATATCAGTCTAAAAAGAAGAATACAGTACGTGAATCAACTATTTTGGAATTTGAAAAACGCGGAAAATCTTTGGAAAGCTGGAAGGAAGAAATTGAAAATTTACGCTACCTAAACCTGAGTCTCGCTTATGAACCGACAAGAGTTAATATCAATACTTTTTCCGCCTGGGTCAAGAAAAATGTAGGAGAAAATGTCGTACTAGATATTAATGTAGATCCGAGTCTCGTAGTAGGAGCTCAAATTGTCTGGAACGGAAAATACAAAAATTATTCGAAGAGTGATACTGTCTATGCTGACATTCAAAGATTGCTTAGCTAAAACTTCTGAAATGGGCTATGTCGAGGAATTGATGCTCTCGGTAGCTCGCGTGTCAGGTCTGCCCGGAGTATGTCTTCGTGAACAAGTATTATTTGAATCAGGTCAAAGAGGCGAGGTAATATCACTTCATCCAAATATCGCAGAGGTAATGGTATTCTCAAAATCTGCTCTTCGGGTAGGCACAAGAGTCGTAAGAGTAGGGTACCCGTTTTCAATTTTAGCAGGGAAAAAATTGCTCGGCCGATTAATTGATTCTCTAGGTGAGCCCCTGGAAGGCAAGAAAAATTGGGTAGAAACAGATATGGAATGGAGGCCAGTTGACGTCAGACCGAGTGGTATTGCCAGTCGAAAGAGAATTACCCGTGGATTTGAGACTGGGGTAATTTTGGTTGATTTATTAGTTCCTCTGGGTCATGGTCAACGCGAATTGGTTTTGGGGGACCGAAAGACAGGTAAATCCCAGCTCTTATGGAGAGCTGTCAAAACCCAAGTTAGAGCTGGTAATATATGTATTTATGCTGCAGTAGGCAAGCGGAAAATTGAGATTTTACAAACTTGGAATTTTCTTAAAGAAAACGATTTAGCAAAATCAACTATCATGATTGCTTCAGGATCCAACGACTCGAGTGGCGAAATATTTTTGACTCCTTACACAGCAGTCACTTTAGCAGAATATTTCCGAGATCAGGGTCGGGATGTGCTCTTGGTTATCGACGACATGACCACCCACGCCAAGTATTATCGGGAATTAGCTTTGTTGTCACGCAAATTTCCTGGTCGTGACTCCTATCCTGGAGATATTTTCCATATTCATTCCAAGCTTTTGGAGAGGGCTGGGAGTTTTGAGAAGGGATCTATTACCTGTTTGCCTCTAGCTGAGACTCAAATGGGAGACATGACAGGTTATGTTCAGACCAATTTGATGTCAATGACTGACGGGCATATTTATTTTGATTCAGGATTGTTTTTTGCCGGGCGTAGACCGGCTATTGATCCATTCTTGTCGGTTACTCGGGTCGGCCGGCAGACTCAAAGTCCACTCCAAAAAGATGTTACTCATAGACTTTTGCAGATGCTGACTGACTATGAACGAACCTCCAGATTTATCAAGTTTGGGACAGAATTAGGAGAAAATTCTCGTGCTTCTCTGGATTTGGGAGAAAAGATTTGGAAATTTTTTGATCAACCAATAAATGAAATTGTGCATCTAGATTTAGCTATTGTGATGTTTGCCCTATTGATTTCTGGAAATTTTAATAGTTCAAAAATGGCTGATTATATAAAAAAATATGAAGGTGACGAACGCCTCCGAAAACAAATAGCCAAGTATGTCAACAATTGCCAGACCTTCGATCAGCTAACATCGAAATTAACAAGTGATAATTTCAAGATATGACCAAGAAACAAATAAAAGAAACAACATCAGATTTATTAGGTCTAAAAGGTCTGGTTGAGACTTACGAAGAGGTGGCGGCTCTGCGCATGCAGGCTATCCGCGGATCAGTACTCAAATCACGCGATTTCTTAGATGGTCTGTCTGGAGTTTTTGCTGATGCCAAGAGTAATCTTCATGATGGGGTAAACATGATGACCATATCGACACTAAATCGCAATAACCGGTCAGTAGCTGTTTTTGTATCAGCAAATACCGGATTATATGGAGATATTATAAACAAAACATATGATTTATTTATGGAATTTGTTCAAAAACGGCAAGCAGAAGCGGTGGTAATTGGTAAGCTCGGAGTGCGTATGATCTACGAACGCAATCCGGAGTTGATGTACAATTATTTTGATTTTTCAGACAAGGGTCTGGATACAGACAATCTAAGCATTGTTATGCGCTATTTATTACAATTCGAGCGTATTTATGTCTTTCATGGAAAATACAGAAGTCTTATTAGTCAAGACCCTGCCGTTACAAGTATATCTGGTGATGAAGTGGTTTTAACGTCAGGCACAGTCGAGAAAAATATGTACTTATTTGAACCAAACATAACTGAGGTTTTACAAATGTTTGAACGGGAGATTATTACCACACTTTTTTCCCAATCAATTCACGAAGGACAGCTGGCCAAATTTGCAAGCCGTCTATTCCACCTGGACCAAGCTGCTGAAAGTGTGGATAATAGTCTTAAGAATATTAGTGTTATTTCGAGAAAAGCTTCTCACAAAGCCATGGCACGCAAGCAGTTAAATACCATTTCAGGAATTTCATTATGGGCATAGTAACAGGAATTTTTGGACCCATTGCTGAGGTGGAATTTGTAAAAAATCCGCCAGCTATTCACGATTTACTAGTCGACAAGCAATCTAAGATTCGGATGCAAGTATATTCATCATCGAGGAAGAATGCTTACTATTGTCTCGTATTGTCCGGCTCTGATCTGATTTATCGTGGGTTGAATCTTGAAAACACCAATTCATCTCTTTCTATCCCGGTGGGTGAAGGTATTTTGGGTAGAGTTATAGACATTTTTGGCAGTCCAGTCGACGGTAAAGGAAAAATAATCACAAAAGATTCTAGAGGCCTTTTGGCCACACCACCTAGTTTTGCCAGTATTCAATCCAAGCAAGAGATTTGGGAAACTGGTATCAAAGTAATTGATTTGTACTCTCCGCTTATCAAGGGAGGTAAAATGGGCCTTTTTGGGGGAGCTGGAGTCGGAAAAACCTTACTTCTTTCAGAAATTCTTCATAATGTAGTAGGCGATAAATTAAAAAACAATGTCTCAGTATTTTCAGGAGTAGGCGAACGTACTCGTGAAGGCCAAGAATTGGTAGAGGAGCTAGAACAAAGAGGAGTATTGGGATCGACGGCTTTGATATTTGGTGCTATGGGTGAAAATGCAGCCGTTCGCTTCCTCACGGCACTAGCCGGTGTTTCTTTGGCTGAATATTTCCGGGATGTAATGCACAAAAATGTCCTGTTCTTTATCGACAATGTCTTTCGTTTTGCCCAAGCCGGAAATGAGATGGCAACTCTAATGAACACTATTCCTTCAGAAGATGGATATCAATCCACACTAGCCTCTGAAATGGCAAACTTTCATGAAAGACTAATTTCTACCGATTCGGGAGTAATTTCTGCCATAGAAGCTATCTATATTCCCTCTGATGATATATTGGATCATGGTGTCCAATCTATCTATCCTTACCTAGATTCAGTCGTCACTCTATCCCGTCAAGTATTTCAGGAAGGTTTAATGCCGGCAGTCGATGTACTGACTTCTGGCTCTTCCGCTCTAACTTCAGGAGTAGTGGGTCGTGAACATTATGAGACAGCTATCAAATCTCAAGCCATGATGAAATTTGCCGAAGGATTAGAACGAATAGTGTCTTTGGTAGGCGAATCCGAACTTTCGGCAGAAAATCAATTGCTTTACAAACGAGCTCGAAAAATAAAGAATTTTATGACCCAGCCATTTTTTGTAGCAGCTTCCCAAACTGGACGGGCGGGAGTGTTTGTACCAGTGACTGATACTGTGACCGACGTTGCCAATATTATGAAAGGAAACTATGATTCAGTTTCTGAGGAAAAGTTTCTATATATTGGCAGTGCGAGGGAGATTAAATGATAATTTTCAATTTTCAATTTTCAAGCACCAAATAATTATTTAATTTTGAAAATTTTCAACAACGATTGTAAATTATTTGAAAATTGGTATTTGAAAATTGAAAATTATGTTAAAAGTATTAGTCCGCGATCGTGAGGGAATAAAATTTAATGGATCGGCTCAGTATATTTCCTCGGTCAATAGTGTGGGTTCTTTTGATATTTTGGCTGGACATAGTAATTTTATATCTTTGATTCGCAAAAAAGTGGCTATCACCGAGCCAGGTGGCAAGAGAACGGAATTCAATTTGGAGTCGGGTGTGATACAAGTACTGAAAGATAAAATTAATGTGTATATTGGGACATAATGTTTCAATTTTACAGATTAAAAAATGGTGTCAGGGTAATTTTAGTGCCGATTATCGGCATTCAAAGTGTAGCACTGGGAGTCTATGTCAGAGCAGGAACTCGGGATGAAACCGATAATAATAACGGAGTTGCACACTTTCTTGAGCATGTGGTATTTAAAGGGACAAAAAATTATCCTACTCCAGAATCTTTGATGGTTTTAGAGTCTACGGGGGGATTCAAAAATGCCGGAACATCTCAAGAATACACTATGTATGAAGCCAAATTACCGAGTGACAAACTAGATTTGGGACTGTCGATTCTATCAGACATAGTTCTTTATCCAAATTTGTTAAAAAATGATATTGAGAACGAAAAGAAGACAATAATTGAGGAAATCAGCCGCCGCAACGACCAAAGTGAGGAACTAGTTGTTGAAAACTTTTACACGATGCGCTATAAGAATGCATTAACGACGCTTGGAACTCAAAATAGCATTAAATCCCTTCATAGAGACCGGTTTGTATCCTTCTGGCAGAAAAACTATAATACTGCTAATTTACTTATCTGTATCTCGGGGAAATTTGATAAACCAGAGTTAGAAAAATATTTTGGTCATTTGCCAAGTGCACAGCAAATATCTTGGTCAAAGCCAGAAATAATTCCGGGACCAATGATAAATATTATCGAGAGACCTGCAGACCAGCAAGTGCAGATGACTTTAGGGGGAGAGGCTTTTGGCATGACTGACAAGCGCCGTTTTGCCCTGAGCGTCTTGTTTAGAGTCTTGGATTTTGGCTTGTCAGGGCGCTTATTCAAAGCCACC
>CAYIGO010000033.1:0-6622 GCA_964362965.1 uncultured Gammaproteobacteria bacterium
GTACTATAGGATGTTAATTTTTGAATGGCCAGGCCTTTTTTATCTAGTTTGACATTTTACAGCTATGGTAGACTTTACTTGTGGGCATTATTTATACAAAACACCTAGAGGAATCAATTTCTCTAAGAGATATTAATAAAGCAGGGGTTAATTATCTAAAAGTTATTGTCGCAGAAGAGGGATTTGACATTGTGGTAATTACGGCCTACTGGTTTGCAAAAGCTAGGTTAAAAGTATAAAATATATCAATTATGAATATATCATATGATCCTACATCAGACGCAATATTTATAAACTTTGGTGGTGATATTAAAAGCACCAGAACAGAGGAGCTTAAAGGTGGATTCGTGGCTGATTATGCCGGAAAAAGCCTGATTTCTCTTGAGATACTCGATGTATCTAAGAAACTACCAGATAATAAATTTGAATCTCTCACTCTGAATTTACCAAAAATGATTAGTACTTCGGTCAATTAACCAAAAAGTTTTCGCTTTGGAAATAAAAGGCGGTTTGAAGCCCTTTGCAAGAGGTCCTCTTACAAAGCTGGCTAATAAGCCCATATTTATACATTCAAAATAAGATATAATATTGTTATGTCCAAGAAATATAAAAGTATATTGATTTGGTTGGTAATAGTATTGGGAATTTTGGGACTTGGGTGGTGGATGTATAGCGGGATTGCTAATTTGCCGGGGGTAGCTGTGGCAGATCAAGGACGGGATCATAAACCCGCTGAGGAAAACGCTAAATTTGCCTACAATTCATACCCGCCTACGTCTGGCCCTCATGATGTCGAATGGATAAAGCCTGGAGTTTATAATTCGCCACAAGACAAATATAAATTGATTCACTCATTAGAACATGGCTACATAGTTATTCACTACAATTGCCAACCCCTAATCTCTAATCTCTATTTTCTAATCTCTAGTGTCAGTGCCCACGAGGATGAAGGGGATTTGGACAATGATTCGACGCCGAGCGCTGAAATTAAGACTGATTGTGAATTGGGAAAAACTTTGGCTGATTTTGGAAATAAAATCGGCATGAAAAAATTGGTTGTAGTATCCGATCCCAATATTAAATTTCCAATTGTCATGACTGCCTGGAACAGAATATTGGAAATGCCAAGCTTTGATGAAAAACTAGCTACAAATTTTGTAAATTCATTTCGCAACAAGGGTCCAGAACAAACAATGGAATAATTTTCCCCCTTGCAGTAAATAAATTTATTGTTTACAATACAGAACATCATGGCAACATTTGCACGCACTAAGCCCCACGTCAATATCGGAACCATTGGTCATGTCGATCACGGCAAGACCACTCTGACTTCTGCTATCACATGCGTCCTGGCTAAAAAAGGATGGGCTGTTGCCAAAAAATATGCAGACATTGATTCTGCTCCAGAAGAGAGAGCCCGTGGCGTGACTATCAATCTTTCTCACCAAGAATACGAGACAGCCAAGCGTCATTATGCTCACATCGATGCTCCAGGCCACGCCGACTACATCAAAAACATGATTACCGGGGCTGCTCAAATGGACGGAGCAATCTTGGTCGTCTCAGCTCCAGATGGTCCCATGCCCCAGACCCGCGAACACATTCTCTTGGCAAAACAAGTCAATGTCCCAGCAATTGTCGTCTTTATGAATAAGTGCGATATGGTCCAGGAAGCAGAATTGTTGGATCTGGTCGAAATGGAAGTTCGTGAACTTTTGACAAAATATGGATTCCCAGGTGACCAAGTACCTGTAATCCGCGGATCAGCACTCAAAGCCACCGAAGGTGACCCAGAAGCTGAGGCTAAGATTTTGGAACTGATGGACGCAGTCGATTCTTATGTCCCAGACCCAATTCGAGATTTGGAAAAACCATTTTTGATGCCTGTCGAAGACGTCTTTTCTATTAAAGGTCGTGGAACTGTCGTCACAGGTAGAATCGAACGCGGCAGAATCAAAGTCAACGAAGCTATCGAAATAGTCGGAATCAAAGCTACTCAAAATTCAGTAGTGACAGGTGTCGAAATGTTTAGAAAACAGCTGGAAGAAGGATTGGCTGGAGATAATGTCGGAATATTGCTACGTGGTGTAGAAAAAGAACAAGTAGAGCGTGGACAAGTCTTGGCCAAACCCGGATCAGTACTTCCCCACACAGAATTTGAAGCTGAGGTCTATGTCCTGAAAAAAGAAGAGGGTGGACGACACACTCCATTTTTCTCAGGTTACCGACCACAATTTTATATCAGAACCACCGATGTCACTGGTGAAGCCACTCTTCCAACAGGAGTCGAGATGGTCATGCCAGGAGACAACGCCAAAATGACTGTCAAGTTGATTGCCCCAGTAGCCCTCGAAATCGGAGACCGTTTCGCTGTCCGCGAAGGTGGTCGAACCATTGGAGCCGGCGTGGTAACCAAGATCTTGGCATAAATTAGCACTTTACAAATATGGCAAAAGGACGATTACGAGTAAGACTCAAATCATTTGATCACCGCGTCATCGACGAGGCGGCCTCTAAGATTGTCCAGACAGCCTTGACCACTGGTGCTAAAGTCTCAGGTCCCACTCCACTTCCTACAGATCGAAAATTAATAGTAGTTACTACCTCCCCTCACGTCGACAAAAATGCCCGCGAGCATTTTGAAATGCGCGTTCATAAACGTTTGATCGACATCATTGATCCCACCGACAAGACTATTGATTCTCTCTCCCACATGGATCTGCCAGCTGGTGTGGATATCGAGATCAAGATGTAGTATAATTTCCACATGCAAACTCATCCTGATGTAAATCGGGATTAAGTGCGGAAGCGGTTTTTTTGAGTCCCGCGTCTGCGGGATTTTTTTATGCCCTTATGATCAAGACATTTTTTGCCTATAAAGATACCATGACAGCCCGCTATAATGCGCAGGGTAAGCGCATGGCTGCTACTTGGCTTATTGTCCCCAATACCACAGTTGTCAGACCAATCGGTACTTCAAAAACTCTCCTAAATCTTCAGAAAACTTCCAAAATAAAAAAGCTCAAAGAAATAAAAACAGACACAATCCTAGAACCAAACTCAACTATAAAGTTGGACGAAGTCATAAAAGTAGGCGATATGGTCAGTATTTCAAACCTGACTATTGGCCGTGGATTTGCCGGAGGAGTCAAACGCTGGGGCTTTGCTGGTGGACCTAGGACACATGGCCAGTCAGACCGCGAAAGATCACCCGGATCATCCGGTGGGGGAACTCGAATGGGAAGATTGTACAAAGGTCGACATGCACCGGGTAAAATGGGAAATCAGAATGTCCAAGTCCGAAATTTGTTGGTTTTGGAAGTAGATGTCGAAAAAAATAAACTTTTAGTAAAGGGACTTGTTCCCGGAAGTGCCAGGACCTTGGCAAAATTGGAGGTAGTAAAATGACAATCCCTGTATTTAATTTATCAGGAAAAGATCTAACCCCAATTGAATTGGACAAAAAAGTCTTTGGAGCAAAGCTCAATCCCCAATTGATAGCCCAGGCTGTCCGCGTATATTTATCCAACCAGAGAAGTTCGTCTGCCCATACCAAAACCCGTGGAGAAGTCCAGGGATCGACTCGAAAAATTTACAAACAAAAAGGTACCGGACGTGCCAGACATGGTAGTATTAGAGCCCCGATTTTCATCGGGGGTGGAATAGCTCATGGTCCTGACGGAACTCAAAATTATGATCTAAAGATGCCTGCAAAAATGGTCAAAGTTGCCCTGCTTAGCATACTGTCCCAAAAAGCTCATTCCAAATCAATCTCAGCTGTCAAGGGATCCAAAGATGCCAGCGGTAAGACAAAAGAAATAGCGATCCTGATCTCCAAAATAGCTCCTAAAGATAAAATATTATTAGTAACAGAGCCTGGCCAAAGTAAATTTAGACTGAGTGCTAGAAATATCGACCGCGTCTTGGTCGCAACTACTTCGTCACTAAATGTCTATCAAATGTCAGTATGTCCAAATATAATCTTTACAACCGAAGCGTTAGTAGCTCTAGTTACCAAATATGCAGCTTAAACCTATTTATACCGAAAAGTCCCTGAAAAATGCAAGCCTTAAACGCTATACCTTTGCGGTACCTTTGCTGGCACGTAAAGATGCCATCAAAAAAGATATAGCCAAAAGATTTGGACTGAAAGTATTGAAAATTTCGACTCTAGTGGTCCATGGAAAATCCAAGCGAGTAGGTAAGAAACGTACAGAAAAACATTATTCATCCTGGAAAAAGGCAATCGTAACTACAGACAAAGAAATAGCGTTATTTACAGCCCCAGCTGAAGAGAAGAAATAAAATATGGCCCTAAAGCTTTACAAACCAATTACACCAGGACTGAGAGGATCATCAGCACTCGATTGGTCAAACGTCTCGGCAAACATCAGACGTAAAGGCTTGACCTCTATCTTATCCAAAAAAAGTGGAAGAAATGCCTCTGGAATTGTGACTGTTCGACATCAAGGTGGACGACACAAAAGATTTTTGAGAGACATAGACTGGAGACGGACTAAGCTTGAAATGAAAGCCACTGTAACTGCAATTGAATATGATCCAAATCGCACTGCAAATATTGCCCATCTTCAGTACGAAGACGGCACTCAAAGCTATATTCTTGCTCCAGAGGGTTTGACAGTCGGCGCCAAAGTAGTCTCATCGGAGCATGCACCTCTGACCCTTGGCAATACTCTTCCCATTAGATTGATTCCGTCTGGTACTCCAATTCACAATATAGAGATATTTCCCGGAAAAGGAGCCCAGCTTGTGAGGTCGGCAGGGGCTTCGGCTATAGTTTCCGGTTTCGAAGAAGCTTATGCTCTGGTAAAATTACCTTCTGGTGAAATCCGCCGAGTTAAGCTTGAATGCAAAGCAACCATTGGCAGTCTGACCAATCCAGATTGGAAAAACGTCAATTTTGGTAAAGCCGGACGCAAGCGCCACATGGGTATCCGTCCTACTGTCCGTGGTACTGCCCAAAATCCCAGAAGTCATCCTCACGGCGGTGGAGAGGGAAGATCTGGAGAGGGTATGATTCCCAAGACCCCCTGGGGTAAACCAGCCCGGGGAAACAGAACCCGCAATAAATTTAAATATTCAAACAAAAATTTAGTTTCTAGGAGAAATAAATAATATGGCACGAAGCTCAAAAAAAGGACCATATATCGATGCAAATCTGATGGGTAAGATTGCCAAAAAAATGAACCCTATCAAGACTTGGGCACGTAATTCACAAATCTCACCGGATTTTGTCGGATTTACATTTCAGGTACATACCGGAAACAAATTTGTCGATGTATTTGTTAATGAAGCTATGGTGGGTCACAGACTTGGAGAATTTGCTCCCAGTAGAACCTTCCGTGGACATGGAGCTATGGTTAAAAGAACCATGGATAAGACATGAAGATTTCTGCAAAAGCTAGCTTTATCCCTGTATCACCGCGTAAATTGCGTCTTATTACCGACGCAGTCAAGAATTTATCAATTGATATGGCAATAGCTCAATTAAAATTGCTGCCTAAAGCGGCAGGTTCAATAATCCTAAAAGTAATCCAGCAAGCGGTAGCCAACGCCAAAAATAATTTTAAGCTATCTCCTGCTGATTTGAAAATAGAATCATTGGTTATCGGCGAAGGACCAAGATCCAAGAGGTCTGACCGCCATGCTCATGGTTCACGCTTCGGTGGTGGTGTCCGTCACAAAAGAACAGCTCATGTTATTTTAGAATTAAGCACTAAAAATGGGACAAAAAGTTAATCCTATCGGATTTAGAATTCCACTTTCACCAAGTACATCTTGGATATCACGCTGGTTTTCGACAAGTAAGGTCCGTTATAGCCAATACTTAGCAGAAGACTTAAAGCTTCGCAAAGCTCTTATGAGCAAACTTAAGATTGCAGGTGTTACAAAAGTCGAGATCGAGAGATCCCTGAAAAGTCTCAAAGTCATTATTCATGTCTCAAGACCGGGTGTAGTCATAGGGCGTGGAGGAGCTGGTATTGAAGATCTCAAAAAATATATTGCCAAATTAATCAAGGCCACCAAGGTAGATCTTCAAATCGAGGAAGTAAAAAATCCTGAAATAAATGCCTATTTGGTAGCTATCAGAATTGCCGAACAATTGGAGAAAAGACTGCCAGCCAGAAGAGTGGCAACAAAGACTATAGAAAAAGTCATGGCTTCTGGTGCTAAGGGTGTAAAGATCTTGTTGTCCGGTCGTGTCAACGGAGCTGAAATTAGCAGACGTGAGTCCTACAAATCACCATCTGGTTCGGTTCCTCTTCAGACACTTCGTGCCAATGTCGATTATGCCAGCCTTCCAGCTTTGACCAGATCAGGTTATGTCGGAGTCAAAGTCTGGATTTATTTGGGAGGAAAATAATATGTTACAGCCAAAAAAATCAAAATTTCGAAAACAATTTAGAGGTAAAATGCGAGGGAACGCTACTCGTGGTTTTACTTTGGCTTTTGGTGAATATGGTTTGAAAGCCATGGGTCGGGGATGGCTTACTGCCCGCCAGATTGAGGCTGCTCGTAAAGCTATATCGCGTTATGCTCAAAGAGGTGGTAAAGTCTGGATTAGAATATTTCCCGATAAGCCTATTACCAAAAAAGCCCT
>CAYIGO010000034.1:0-6476 GCA_964362965.1 uncultured Gammaproteobacteria bacterium
TAGCCCCCTCAGTCCGGACTACCACGACAGAAGCGGCTTTTTTGGATCCACGCAATATGCCAAACAGTAGGGTACTGCCAATGACAGACAGCATGGCAAAGACTCCTACTGCCACCACTGTTTCAATTAAGGTAAAGCCTCTGGTCATTTTTATAAGATTAGAATGGCTCTAATTTTTCCGATTGCTTTATCAGTAGCTATCTGGACTTTTGTTCCCAGTTGAACCATACTCCAATCGGCTTGAAGATAACCTCCTGCAGGATTCAAAATAGATACAAAGATTCCTTTTGTATTATCCAACAATTTCTCCGGACCCTTGTTAGTTGTAAAGGTATATATTCCATTTCCAATAGATTTAACTGTTGCTCTGTCTACATTCATCTTCTCTCTTAGTTTCGCTAGTTTATAGATGTTTTTGATATTTGAAAAATGTGTTCCACTCCATATCCCAACACCGAACATCAATCCAATAACCATAAAAAGTATGATACACCATGCTTTAGTTGAACTATTATTCATAATAAGCCTTATTGTGAACTAAAAAGCCGTTGGCATAAAAGTTTTCATATGGGTTTACCCCTGCTGGACTATAAACCACGAAAGTAGCAGGAATATATTGGATTTCCAATATCTGAATTGTTTTTCCGTCAATATCAAACAACTTGTCGACTATAGTAAGCTGACTAACTTTTTCTTTTGGTGCATCTTTGGCCCCCGCTATTGGATCTATTGATTTCCAGCCATTTGGTGTATAGACGGGATGATTGGAAGTAAGCAACAATTCTTTGTTGTTTTCAAATGTAATTTTATAAACATTACTACTAGCTTTAGTTACCAGTGACGAAACTTTTGCTGGAATATTTTTCCCTTTGTAATCAAAAGACATAACTAAATCTGATGAGCTAACATTTTCGACATTCTTCTGTGATCCGTCAGAAATCAACACTTTTGTACCAGCAACAAAACAACCACCACCCCAGTTATAACAAGATCCATCACACCAACAATCACACACCCATTGTGGTTCAGGCTCATTTACCGGAGTATAACTATAAAACGATTCCTGTTGTGGTTGCCATGCTGGTTCTGCAGGGGCAGGAGCTGGAGCAGGCGCTTGTTCTTGTCTTTGTTCCTCCCTCTCATATCTAGTCTCTTGTGGCGGTGGAGGACAATCGCCACAATAAGAACCGCAACTATCATAACTTCCACAACTGCAACCATTACAAACAGGCTGAGCTGGAGTTACAGGAGCTTGAACGGCCGCCACCACTGGAGCTACGGGGGCAGAGGATGATGTATTTGCTGTCCCAGAATTAGCTGCTGGAACTGCGCCACAAACCTGCGCCTTCGCATAACTAACATTAAAAACAAACATCAAAACAGCAATTAATATATATTTCATGGATTGATATTTATACTATGCGCGATTAAATTACCCTTGTCAAACCAATATAAGACATAGATTTTTACACCATCTACTAAGTTGGCATATCCTCCTCGCCCAGTTGGTGTATTTTTGTGAATCAATAAAGGAATTTTCTCATCTCCCAGCTCAATTCTTAGCCATGAATCGTTTTTTGAAATTATCTTTATATTTCCAGTTGCTGAACCTAAAATTGGGGCGATATAAGTAAAGGCACTTTTACCGATTTCCAATATGTCATCGGGCTTTAGCTTCTCTGGCTTATCTCCCCAAGTCCAAAAGGTTCCAGTGGGATCAGCTACCATAAATTTATATTTCGGGTTCAAAAAATATTTTTCATTTGATGGGTCGGAGACAAAAGTAACATAACGATTCTCTATAGTCTTGATTTTACCAATAACTACATCTAGTTTTTTGTTTTTGTAAAAATCTACAAATATCCTCTGGCCGTCTTTAATACGCACTGGGCTTATTTGATCAAATCCAGTGATATCATCTCTCACATAGACATTCCCAACGAAAATATCTTTTCCTGACAGTGGCCATATTTCATTGCCTCGTTGTAAAACTCCCTTTTCTACAATTCCAGAAACCACGGCATTAGGCAAAAATCTCTTGGCTTCTGGCTTCGTATTTCGAATGACCACGGGTGCTGGCAAGGCTTGCTTGGGAGCTATTCTAGACCAGACAGTCTGACCTACCACAAAGCTTAATATTCCAACAAACACAACCACACAAATTTTCAATAAATTCTTTATCATGGATTGGCCTCCTTCCACAAATGATTTTGGCGCAGGAGTGCTTTTGGCAAGGACAACACAATCTCGGGACTAAAGACAAAATATTCAGCTGGAAAGGCAGAAACCAAGGTCCGTTGTAAATTCACCTTATTTACACCCACAACGACTCCATCCACTCGCAATTGCCGAATACTACTACCTGTATTGACATTTTGCTGTGCCATATAGACTCCCATCAGGTCAGCTTCCCGGGTATCGGGATCTACAGCCGTTGCCCCGACTATTGGATCAATATTGATATCGCGGGTGGCAATGGCAGCAAACAGACCTGTGCCACCGTTAAATTTGATCGGCTGATAAATATTGATGTCACGACCAGACAAAAGCACTATCCTGGTATCACCGATATTGCTTAGATCAGCATAGATATCGACATCACCCTCGGTGCGGACATAATAGACCCCGTCTTCATATGGAGTTCCGCTTGTCAGCTGACTGAGGAAATTGACAGTGCCAGAAATCAGAGTCGGTCTGATATTGGCAAGTATTCTGTCTCTCATATAGTCCACGTCATTTCGATAACTGATCTTGTCTGAAATTACTCCCTGTGAATTGAGTGCGTCTCCAGCAACCCAACCTGTACTGGATACCGTTCCAGATCCAAAGCTCGATGCTCCATTGCTCATGGGAATTCCTGGTGTACCGCTGCCATCACAATCTTTGGAAAAATATTGATTGCTGGGCAAGCCAATATTTGAAATAGTGCCATTCAAGGTTCCCACGCTGCCACACTTGGTCTGATAATAATTTCCAACGGTGGTTGTTGGGGGCGTAGGAAGCGGATTGGAAAAGGCGTTGGGGGCGTTATTATTATCTGCTGCGGGTGGTTGAATTGGAGCTGGATTATTGCCACAAGTTCCAGCCGTGTTGCAATCATAACAACCCGTAACACCACACGAAAGATTTGACGATGCTACCACCCGCAAAGGTCTTCCAGCCAGAGCTGCTTCGGTATTGTAAGCCTTCAAGGCATTCTCAAACTCAAGATTTGTTGGTATATGATCTTCACATCGATACCAAGTTTTAGTACAAGAGAGAGGGTCGTCAGTCCACGCACACACCCCCGCATAAACATTAGATGATCCTACAAATAAAAATATAGTGCAGACACTAATTACGAATATCCACTTCACAGTTTTAGTATAACAAGAAAGAGAGGATATTTTCAAGTATGGATTACTTTGCTGCCGGAGGTACTATACACAGAATTCCAGCTCTTGCCCCGTCATCGTATTTGGGATATAAAAAGAAAATTGATCCACCTGGAACTTTCTCAAGAGCTATTCTCTTTGCTTCTTCTAACGGATAATCCAACTGTGTCAAATTAGTATTTTGTGTAAAATCGGAACTACATTTCCCCACAACAAAATTACCATCAGAGTATCCTAAATTGGGTTGCGGACTGCTAAATACTTGCATTTTTCCGCCCAGAATTGGATATTCTTTGACAAATCCATTTCCGTTTTCTACTGGTACTACTGGCTTGATGGCAGTGGCGGTAGCAGTGGCTTTAAATTCGGTGGTGGGTTGGGGGGTGGGGGTTGGAATTTTATTGAAAGTGACTTCAATGTTTTTACCGAAAGCATCGGTTCCCATAGTCAGTCCACCGGCTGGCAAATTAGTAATTTTTACCCCCTTGGCATCAAAAACTTCTGTCCCCACGATTTTTATTTTTTCTCCTACCACAAAATCTTTACCATCTATTTTAAAATGATCTTTGGAAATAACGACTGTAGCAAAATTACTCTTGGTCCCAGCATTAAAAGAGGCGCCTTTTTGAGTATCTATAAAATATTCAGTACCCTCTACAGTCTTAAAAACTGTATTGTAGCCAAACGAATGAGTATTTGTCTCTGTAGCTTTAATAGTAGCACTAGCCTCGGGGGATGGGGAGGGAGCAGTGGTGGGTGCAGATGTTGGTGCTTCAGTCGCTAAAGCTTGTAATTCACGGGGGGCAAAAGAGAGATTTTGAACTATTACTTTTGCCCGTTGTTCAGGTTCCCTGGTTGGCTCAAAAGAGGGATTGAGAGTTGGAACAACATAATTCTTCAATTTTCCATCTGCATCAAATTCCAAAGTAAGAATAATACTAATCTCTTTACCGCCGATCATTGCCTTTTTCCATTGTGCCTGGCTATCCCTATAAATCATTACAGCTTCAACACTAGTTGATCCATCTGAATTGCCTTTAACACTATTAGGGTTAGGTGCAAACATTGCAAGTGAATTATTGGCTGTCTCACCTACTCTTGTTAGAACAAGCAAGTTTTTATTAATTGACATTAAACCGCTTACTGGAGTTCCTTCTTTGTCATAAGCTATCATGGCTTCATCTAGACCTGGTAAAACTGGCGATAACCTGTTTTTTACCAATACTTGCCCGTTTGGTTCTCCTTGACCAAATTTAAGACCAACCAGAGCCAGTTTGTCTAATCTTTGAGATTCGGGAATATAATCAAAGCCTTCTAGTGTGGCTCTTACTCCAAGTCCATCTTCAATTTTGAGAACCCCTGCGTCCTTTTTGTACAATAAACCAGGATGCATTTGGGGCTCAGGGTCTTTTTTTTGAGGTGTGGCAGTCAACAATTCAACAGCTTTGGGCGTACAAGAGACGGCTAAACCTCCAACTACCCCCAATCCAGCTATTTTTAACAAATTTCGCCTATTCAAATCAATTTCACTCATACGACCTTCTTTCACTTTTGTTCCAATAACCTTCCAGTCTTCTCGTTTTTGAATAACCCGCGATTTGAAATCCTGTGCCACCGTTTTGAGCCCATTCACCAACTCTCCCCGATTGAATCCCATTTCTTTTATTTTCTATTTCCATACCTAAAGGCAGGTATAAAAACTTTTGAGACAAATAACAATAATCTATTCATTATTACCTGCATCATATCACTATAGGTCAAGTCTATCAATACACATTGGGTGAGTAAAGACTATAGGTTAATATTTGTTAAAAGTAATATCTTGCTTGACTGAAAATGTCTTACCTTTTTCGTCCCAGGTTACAGTGACCGTCAAGCTGTCTCCTGTCTTGACTAAGTCTCTTTTGAATTCACCTGTAGTACAAACTCCGGTAGTATTCCAATCCAAGGTATTGAGACAATATGTTCCGTTTTTTATTGAAAAATCTGGCCAGCTTTTGTTTTTTTCAGACCGAAGCCACTCGACTGCTTCTGTGGCTAACTGATTAGCAGTAGTCTGAGATTTGCTATACGTAGAATTGGAAATAGATTTAGTTGTACTTTGTATCAGAGCAACAATGGCTACCATGGCCACAGCCAGAGCAATCACCAATTCGATAATAATTTGGGCAGGTCTAAATTTCATTGAATGACGCCAGTACTACTAATAGTTATTGTTTTTGAACCGATATTAATCGTACCAGTAGTCGCGCCTTGACCTAAGGCATAAAACTTTATAATTGCTGGATTGGCAGTAATTATATTATTAGATGAGAGTTTATACGTGTTGGTGGTAAATGCACTTCCACATAGTTCTTGTAAGTCAAACGAGCTTTGAGAAAAGCTAATCTGCCAAGCCTCCAAGCTACTGGCACAATTAATTTTCTTACCACTATTTACATTTGTCTTGGCAATATTGAGCGTTTGGATAATCAGAGAAACATCTGAATCTAGAGCTTGATTGCGGGTGGCGTTTTTATAGGAGGCGATACCAGCTGAAAAAATTATCATAACGATTCCAATCGAAACTAACATTTCAATAAGCGTGAAGCCTTGTTTCATGGGTTTTTGGTGACATAACTGCATGCTCCAGTACTGCCAATCTCAACAGTCGCACAAAGTGTATAAGTTTTACAAGTTGTGGTACATGTAGCAGGCGTATAAACGTATGATTGAGTAGAAATTGGATCTGGGGGCCAAGTGGTAATATAGTCAGGGGACAATGAATCTTTGTTTGCAGGATAACCTCCATAATCACTTCTGTAAATTTCTAAAGCCGATCGTATACTTTCCAGATCAGCTTTGCGTTTACCGTCACGGGCACTTTTTTTACTGGCTTCGAAGGCAGTTAGTGAGGCTCCCATAATGAGGGCCATAATAGACAATGCGACTAGTAATTCAATAAGAGAAAAACCTTTCTTCATAAATCACAATCCTTGTCTATAGCAATAGAACAATCAATCGTCGTTACTCCAGATCTTCCATTTGAGCAAATTTGATAGAGCTTTTTTTGCACTTCCATACAAGCGTCTAAGACATAGACTGTCTGATCAGATGAATATC
>CAYIGO010000035.1:0-6455 GCA_964362965.1 uncultured Gammaproteobacteria bacterium
TGATATTTACAGTAACCAAGAGCACAGCTACTACTCTGTCAGTCGAGAATCTCAAAAAAGAAGCTTGGACTGTCAAAATTACCTCTGATACTTCATTTACGGGTAAGACCAAAGTAGCCAATCTGGTAGCTTCCGACAAGATCGCAGTCGTCGGATCACTGGCTTCTACCGCCTCAACTTTCAATGCTTTGAAAATCCACAAGTTGACAAAGTAAAGTTACTGGGCTATACTGTCTTTACAATTTATAAATCCGCACGCATGGGAGTCACGATCCCAAAGGAGTCCCGCAAAATCGGGAACAGAAGTCAAACTGTAAAAATAAGACAACTGAATTCATCCTAAAGGATCGAGCCAGTCTAAGAATAGAGATTGACCGCGGGAAGTGGTCATTTTTTGTTCAATTTGATGCCTCTCGTTTCCATGGAATGAGAGGTTTTTTGGTGGGTCCGCTTAGCGGACCTTCACCACGCTCAGCGTGGTGGGTGTAGTGCAAAGGTTAGCACGGTCCGTTGTGGACGGACAAATGGGAGTTCGATTCTCCTCACCTACCCTTATGTCAAAAGATAATGAATATCTTATTGTTTCTACAGATGGCTTTGTTGGCCAGCTTTTTCGTGCTTCACAAAAATATATCGAGAAAGGACAAAAAGTTCCACAGACACCACAGGAACGTGGGTTGATCGGGAGTGTCTCGGTCATCAAAACTACTATAAAAAGTTCTACTGGTAAACTATATGGAGTTATTGCAAGAGATTCAGTTAAAAAAGAAAGGGTGGAAGTAGCTCTAATTCAACCCACAAACACAGAAGACTATTACCAGTTTATTAGTTCTCGCAATCTGAATATCTCCACAACCGAACTACCCCCTATTAAGTTTGCACTAGCGACCCTACTTCAAGCTCTGACATTGGAAAACCAAGAACAATCCCCCGTCGATAAATTTAAGGAAATAATGCTCAGAGAATCACTTTTCCCTTTCCAAAACGAGCAAGAGGCATTCAATCGCTTAGAACAAAGATCTCGGGAAGGTTTACCATTTAAAATGGGTTGTTTTGCTTGTTTAAATACTAAGTGTTCTAATAGAGGTGGATTGCCAGTTTTTTATTTAGGTCAGAATGAAAATAGGCTAACATCTCCCAAACTCATGCGCAGAACTCAGCAATTAGTTAGTCAGCTTGATAGAACCTCTGTCCCCTATAGTATAGATATATTAGTAGCTGATACTGATATTTACGATGTCAACGGTGACTGGCTTGACAAGCGAGATCAATCTATGGACATATACAATTATCAACAAATGCTACTTCCAAAATTCTCAAGAGTTTCTCCCAGATTTGATTGTAAATTATGGTCTGACGTTCAAGCATCATACGAAGATCAATATAGACGTGATTTTGGTAATGTTTACAATCAATACAAGGGATCAAACGATGATGAAGTCTTAATCAACATCGAAAAAAGACTAAGATCGCTAATTGACCAAGGAGTACCCGACTCTAGACAACTTCGTGATATCTGTAGAATCACCACAGAGAGAAACTTTGCTTTGTATGCAGCTCAGGGTCCGATTATTGACGCTGAATATGATTGTTTAATCATGGCCGATCCCGAACCCTTACGACTTGGGACAAAACAAAGCCTATTGGTTCCAGATTTATCTATTTGGTATCCATATACAGGATAAATATATGACAAAATCACTAAAGTTTCTATTTGCTATATCTAAACTCAAAACAACTCCTCCTGAAAATATCGAGAAGATTATTTTGTGCATAGATATGGGTCAAAAGATCACATTCTTTAGCTGGAAAATGTTCGACATTAAAATAAAGGATAATATTGGATTTTGTGATTATAATTTTGATACTGAAAAAGCTGATAAACTTATTGACAAAGAGAAACTCTTTTTAAAAATGTTAGTTGACTTAAAAATTAATTTTAATTATCTAAAAATTATTCCCAATGAACTATCCAAGTACTTCTTTAATAAGTCAAGTAAAATAGGAGAAATGAAATTTGCTCAACAGGTAAATAATTATTTTCGAAAAATATATACCCCTACTCAGACCTTTCTGCTTACTGACATTCTCAAGAGTAGCAATTCTCTGTCCATATACCAATCAATTTTTACTAATGTTTATAAAAATAGCGATGAATTGGTTGATCAAAAAGAAATGGCAAAAGAGGTCGAGTTTAGATCTAACTATTACTCCGCCAAACCTCTTGAGCCAAAGATGTCTAAGAAATTGGCCAAAAAAGCATTTGCCCTTTTTGCAGCTGAGATAAATTCTCTTTTAAAAATTCAGCAAATGAGTGTTTTCAAAAACTTTGTTCTCTTGTCAAGATCAGGATCAACTAACACTTACAAATACGAATTTTTCAAATATCCCAAAAGCAGACCAGTCTTACCAAAATTATTTGTAATATAATAAATATATGAATAATATTCAAATCATCAAACTTCCACCTGAGAGGTGGAATGAGTACAAAACTTTGAGACTGAGAGCATTGAAAGATGATCCGCAGGCCTTTGGTTCTTCCTATGCCAAAGAGGTTGCTTATTCTGACGAGAAGTGGCGAGAGAAAACTAATGATAACGTTTTTTTTGCATGCAATGGCAACGACTTAGTCGGCATGATGGGAATTTGGCAATCAGAGGATGATAAGAATAATAAGGTAGCCAATGTTTTTGGTGTTTATGTTATACCAGAATTCCGTGGTAAAGGTATTTCAAAAATGTTGATGCAATCTCTCGTTGAGGAACTGAAAACTAGTCCAAATATTTCAAAATTAAAGCTCACAGTCAACAAAGATCAAGTTTCTGCGGTAAAATTATATGAAGCTTTTGGTTTCAAAACCATGAAGGAAGAAAAAGCTTTGCTTGGTGATGGCAATTATTATGATGAATATTTGATGGAAAAAGATTTATGAACAATATTCAAACACTCAAAGGCTTTAGGGATTTTGGACCAGATGTAATGGTCGTGAGAAATAAAGTTATCAATATTCTCAAGTCTGTATTTGAATCTTATGGCTTTTCAGAGCTCATCACTCCAACCCTCGAATATGCCGAGGTTTTGACTGGAAAATATGGAGAAGAAGCTGAGAAATTAATGTATTTATTCAAAGACCAAGGTGGCCGTGATGTGGGGCTAAAATATGATCTAACTGTCCCATTGGCTAGATACATGTCCCAGAACCAAAATCTACCAATTCCATTCAAGAGATATCAAATTCAACCTGCGTTTAGAGCTGAAAATACTCAGAAGGGAAGATACCGCGAATTTTACCAATGTGATATAGATGCTGTTGGTTCCAAATCCCCTCTTGTAGATGCCGAAATATTAGCCATTATTTCAACATCCCTAAATACTTTAGGATTCAACAATTTTACAATCCGAGTTAATTCACGCCAAATATTATTTGGAATTACCGATTCGCTTTCTGTTTTACAATCACTCGACAAATTAGACAAAAAATCACGTGAGGAGGTTACCACTGAATTAATTGAGAAAAATATTTCATCTGACGAGATAAAAACTATTTTTAATAAATTGGATAATGCCAAACTGGATGATAATCTATCCAAAATTATAGATATTGCTAAATCACTTGGAGTGACTAATATCAAATTTGATCCAACCCTCGTCCGTGGATTAGATTATTACACTGGAGCTATTTTTGAGACAGTAGTTACAGAACCAAAAATTGGATCTATCACTGGTGGCGGTCGCTATGATAATTTGATCAAATCTTTAGGTGGACCAGACTTACCTGCGGTAGGCACCACATTAGGACTTGACCGCATTTGTGATGTTATTACCGAATTGAATCTCTGGCCTGATTTAGCCAAAACATCAACCAAAATATTGGTCACTGTTTTTTCACCAGAATTACTAAATAACTCCTTAGACTTGGCACTTAGACTTAGACTAAATAATATCAACACCGAGCTCTATCCCGAACCCGTCAAACTAGATAAACAACTAAAATATGCCGATGCCAAAGGAATTCCCTATGTCGCAATTATTGGCCCCGAAGAAATTGCATCAAATACAGTTAAATTAAAAAACATGAGTACGGGAGAACAAAAATGCCTGCCAGAGCAAGAGCTTATATCTTTATTCTAATTGCCATTGTCATTTGGGCAATTGCTGGACCAGTCATCAAGTATAGTCTAAATTATTTGGATACTATCACCTTTTTGACTATTAGATTTGGCTTGACTTCTCTTATTTTAGTCCCCTTCTGGCTCTGGACAGAGCGACACAAGAAACATCTATTTCCTAAACTAAAAATTAACGATTGGATTTTGTTAATTGTATCCGGTCTGATGGCCACGACCATCCAGCTGACGTTGCTGTTTTTTGGCTTTGAAAGGACTACAGCAATCGAAGGCACGCTTATTTCTTCTATTGCCCCTATATTTATTGCTTTGGCTGGACATCACTTTCTCAAAGATCACATTACCAAGCGCGAGCAGATAGGAATGATAATTGCCCTTATTGGCACGTTAATTGTTGTAGGATTACCAAAAAATATTTCAAATCTCTGGGGAAATATTTTAGTTTTATTGGCTAATGCCGCCTGGGTAGTCGAAGCCATATTGACAAAGAAATTATTACGGCATAATCTCTCCCCTCTTTTTCTGACCATGTTTTCGTTTTTAATTGGCTTTCTATCTATCACCCCGATCTATTTTCTAAGTAACCATCAACCAATAACCAATAACATTTCATGGTTTGGCCTTGCTTACATGACCATATTTTCTGGAATAATTGCTTATTGGTTGTTTTTGAAGGGCCAAAAAACTATCGAAACATCCGAAGCCAATACTTTTATTTACCTTCAACCACTGATCGCTACTCCTATAGGTTTTTTCTGGCTTCACGAAGCCATTACTTGGAATTTTCTACTTGGAGGATCTGTGGTAGCTCTTGGAGTATATCTTGCAATGCGCCGTTCATAATAGTGTCTAGCTTGTGCCAGCTTTTGTTTATTCGGTGATCTGTCACTCTATTTTGGGGATAATTATAGGTTCTGATTTTTTCCGATCTCATACTTCTGCCTATTTGATCCCTGAAACCTGTAACCTGCGCTCTTTTTTTCTCTTCGTTAATCTCCCACAGCTGTGAACGCAGAAGTGACAAAGCAATTTTGCGGTTTTGCTCTTGTGTCCGTTCTTGTCTGGCTGTCGTTACAATTCCAGTTGGCTTGTGTGTCAGCCTAACAGCAGTAGCCACTTTATTGACATTTTGGCCTCCGTGTCCCCCGCCTGTGGTAAATTGCCACTCCAATTCCCCTTCCTTGATATCCACAAAAGTATCCGGGACTTCGGGCAAGACTACCACAGAGGCTGTGGAAGTGTGGATACGGCCGGCTTTTTCAGTCATTGGCACTCTCTGGACTCTATGTACCCCCGTCTCAAATTTAAATTCACTAAAGACGCCTTCTCCTTTTATTTTAATAACTCCGTCATCCAAAACCTCTAGTTTCCAATTTCTAATTTCGGCATATCTAGAATACATTCTTAATAAATCGGAAGACCAAATCTTAGCCTCGTCACCACCTACACCTTGGCGTATTTCAATAATTATAGACCTGAAATTTTCAGTGGCTTCAATTTTTTCAACTGGTGGTTGCATGGCAAAAATTAAACTCTTTTTTTGGTCTTCGAGCTTTTGGAGCTCTGTTTCAGCTTCTGCATTTAAATCCGTACCCAAAAGAACTTTGGTTTCACTAATTTTTTCCTCGACAGAGGCTAATTCTTGTTCCAAATAATCCATATTTATCTAAACGCCCGCTTTGACACGGTCGAGCATTTCTTTGAGGCTTTTGGGGATTTTGGCTTCAGCTTCTTCTTCAGCCTTTTTCTTAAGAACAGCTTTTTGCTTTTTGTTGACATAAGTGTGCCCAACAGTAGCTGCTTGTTTCTTTTGGAACTTTTCGACTCTGCCCATGACGTCGACAAATTTCATTTCACCAGTAAAGAAAGGATGACATTTGGAACAAATATCGACTCTTATATCTGCCTTAGTTGAGCCTACAACAAACGTATTTCCACAGGCACAAGTCACTACTGCCTGATGATATTGTGGATGAATCTTCACTTTCATGACGTAATTATACCAACTTTACTTAGCTTCTTCTAGAGTCACGTTGAATTTTTTGGTTTCACCATCCCGGTAGACTTCGACCTCGATGACATCGCCGATCTTGCGCTGGGATACCTCTTTGGCAATTTCTTTGGGCTTGGTAATAATGTCCCCCGCCACAATACCGGCTTTTTCGGCTGGCGAACCCTCGACAATTTCCTCAACATAGGCTCCTTGAGGTATATCATTCAAGAGAGCCGTCTTCTGATCAATCTGGCGGTAGCGTACTCCCATAAAAGGCCTACTAAATTGACCAGTTTTGTTAAAGTTGTCGATGGCATCTTTTATTACATTTATAG
>CAYIGO010000036.1:0-6303 GCA_964362965.1 uncultured Gammaproteobacteria bacterium
CCCGAGCTTGGTTTTGATGCCCTGTGGTATCACCTGCCCATTCCGCAAACCTGGCTTGCTCAACACAAAATTACATTTTTAAGTGGAGATCTTTATTACAGCGGCTTGCCAAAACTCATTGACATGTTATATGTCTATCCATACTCCCAACTCATACATTTTAGTTTTGGGATATTGACATTGGTCGTCATTTATAAATTAGCGCGTAAGTATTTAAATAGTACTTACTCTTTGTTGGCCTGCGTTATTTTTTATTCAAATTTAGTAGTTGGTTGGCAATCGATCACAGCCTATATAGATCTAGGAAGGGCATTTTTTGAAATTCTGGCCTTGTATTTATTTGTAGAGAAGAAGTATTTGCAAACGGCAATAGTGCTCGGCCTGGCAATTTCATCAAAAATTCTGGCTGTCGGATCAGTCGGTATTTTCATAATCCTTGGTCTTCCTATTGCCTATTGCCTAGTGCCAATATTAATTGTATTTCCCTGGCTCTTGTTTAATTATTTAAACACAGGAAATCCCATATATCCCATCTTTGCAAACTATCCAATTGATTGGAATTTTAGTCTTAATATTTTGCGTCTAGCCGATCCCATAAATCCAATTTATGTGATGGTCTTACCATTTCTTAAAAAGACTCCAATTACACTATATTGTTTATTGTCATTTATTGTTTGGTTTGTTACTCCACACACTGGTGGGGGACGATTTTTGTTGCCGTATCTGCCGGCTTGGTCAGTTCTGACCGCCATTCTTATTCAAAAAAACAAATTCTTTGTGTCTATGGTAATTATTCTGGCCATTGTCTCGATTGGTTATCGTGGGGCGGCTAATATCAGCCATATATTAAATCCAGACAAATATCTGTATCATAGATTCAAATGAAAAGAATAATTATATTTTCTATAACCAGCATCCTGATACTGATTTCTGTGACTGGCGTTTGTGGTTGGAAAATCGGTCAAATGTTCAAGGGAATTTTAAACGACGATCCATCCAGATTCAAAGAGGGATATAAATATTTTTCTTGGTGTGCAGGCGGTGTCCCACTGGTGAGCAACCTCCCAGAAATCTTAAACAAAGATTATGTCGTTCTATTACAGAACAACACCGAGCTTAGAGCCACGGGTGGCTTTATGGGATCTTACGCCAGATTGCGGTTTAGAAACGGAACTTTACAGAATACCAAGTTTGAAGATATTTATGAGCCGGATGGTCAGCTCTATGGTTATGTCAAACCGCCGGCACCACTCGATTTGGCTTTTGATCATGGATCATGGAAACTAAGAGATAGTAACTGGGACCCCGATTTTAGAGTTTCAGCTCCTCAAATAGCCTGGTTTTTTGGTCAGGGGGGTGAAGTAGTTGACGGTCTGGTGGCACTCAACTTGACTACAGTTCTCAAAGTCTTGGAAGTTTTGGAGATGCCTACTAAAAATTTAGTTAATCTTGCTCAAACCAGTGCCGAGATTCACAAGGACAAGCGGGGATTTTTGTCGACTACTGCGGGTGAGATCTTAAGTAATCTTAAGAATCTTAAATATCCTGGGTTACTTAAGTTGCTTTGGGTGGTTTATGGAGACCTGAGAAACAAACAAATTTTACTTTGGGCCAAAGATCCTGAAGTTCAGAAAGTGATAACCCAGAAATATTGGGATGGGTCTTTGGGGGATTATATCAATGACTATTTATATATTGTCGAAAGTAATTTAGGTGCCAATAAAGCCAATTGTTGTATTGAGCGTGAAGTGACACAGGAGATTACAAGTAATTTAGAAAAACTAACTATCAAATTTACAAATAACAACGAGTTTACTAATCCCAAGCCACCTGTTTTTTGGGGTGGAGATTATATAAATTATTTAAGAGTAATTGTACCAGTAAGGGCTGAAATAAAAGATTTCCAAAATTATGATATTGAAATAAGAGATAAATTTAAAATAGTGGGTATGTGGGTGAAGATATCTGCCAAAGAAACAAAATCAGTAGAGATCTTCTATGAACTACCAACTATAGACAATAAATACTCAGTCCTGGTAAAAAGACAACCCGGCATCGAAAGTTTCTCCTACAAATTAATCTATAACGGCAAGATAATTAAAAATACTCAGATAGACAGAGACTTGTCCATAGTAGTACAATAACAATATGAAGCTTGGAGATGGGGTCATAAATATTTTGAAAATGGTTGGGGGATTGTTACTAGCTTTGATTGCCATCGGCAGTACTTTTAAGACAGTACCATCTGGAGAAGTAGCTGTCGTTACCCGCTTTGGTCAAGTGACTGGTAGGGTATTGTATCCAGGTGCTCATTTTATATTGCCATTTGTGGAAGACACTCTCTATTACAACACCAAAAAAATCACTTACGAGACTTCACCTACCAACAAAATGGTTGATTCCAATGCCGACTACAAAGATATGCCAGTCGATACCAATACCAAGGACGGCCAGCCGGTTGATATTAGTTATACTGTCCGATTTAGTATCGATCCCACCAAGGCCACCTGGGTTGCTCAAAATATTGGTCCCGAACATGCTGTCGTTGAAAAAATAGTCAAGACCGAAAGCCGGATCTGGGCTCGTAATATTCCCCGCGGTCATTCGGCCGAAGAGCTTTATACCGGGACCGGATCTCAAAAAGCTCAAGAAGCCATTTTTGATAAACTCAAAAGTATATTTGAAACCAATGGCTTAGTACTGGATACTGTAGGTATTAGGGAAATTATGTTTGACAAGACATATGTCGATGCTATCAAAATGAAGCAGGTAGAACTGGTCAATGTCGAGGTTGCCAAGAATCAAGCTGCTCAGGAAGAATATCGAAAGCAACAGAGAATTACAGCTGCCGAAGGCCAAGCCCGTGAGCAAGAATTGCAAAGGTTGACCATAAACGATGCCCTACTTCGTAAGCTCTGGATAGAAAAATGGGATGGTAAATTGCCAACTTATGTTGGGGGAAATGAAAGTAATCTGCTACAATTGCCAAAGTGATGGATCAAACACAGGAAATAAAACAAAAGGTTGATATCGTGGAATTAATTCAGGAGCACATGCAGCTAAAGAAGGCTGGGCGAAATTATAAAGGCTTGTGTCCATTTCATGGTGAGAAAACCCCATCTTTTATGGTCAACCCCGAGCTTCAAATTTTCAAATGTTTTGGTTGCCAAGTGGGGGGAGATGCTTTTACTTTCTTGCAAAAAATAGAGGGCATGGATTTTTATGAATCCTTACAAACTCTGGCTAAAAGAGCGGGGGTAGAGTTAATCAGTTACAGGCCAACCGGACAGGAGGAACTACGGGAAAGGCTAATTAGAATAAACAGTCTGGCAGCCGAATATTATCATTATCTATTGACCAAACACGATTTGGGAGCTAAGGCACTTAAATATCTTAAGGAACGTAAAATAAGCGATCTCTCAATCGAAAAATTTAAACTGGGCTATGCCCCCGAGGGCTGGGATTATTTATACAAATTCTTGACTCAAAAAAAGAAATTTGAGTCAACTGATCTGGAAAGAGTGGGATTGATAAATAAAACCTACGATCGTTTTAGAAATAGAGTGATGTTTCCTCTCGACTCCGCTCGAGGCCAAGTGTTAGGTTTTGCGGGTCGGTTGATGCCAGACAGTACAGATAAATCAGGAAAATATGTCAATACAGCCGAAACAGAAATTTATCACAAATCCGAAATGCTCTACGGCCTGGATATAACCAGAAGTGAAATAAAGCTTTCGGGGCAAGCAGTAGTCGTTGAAGGTGAGATAGATTGTATAGCAAGCTACCAAGCGGGTATAAAAAATGTCGTGGCTATCAAAGGATCGGCGTTGACTGACAGACAGGCTGAAATATTAAAAAGAATTTGCGATACAGTGGTTCTTGCATTGGACGCTGATATAGCAGGTGATGCGGCAGCCAGGAGAGGAGTGGAAATTGCCGAAAAAGCAGGACTTAATATAAAAATAGTTGTCTTAAAAGACGCCAAGGACCCAGGGGACTTCGCCACAGAAAATCCAGAAGGCTGGAAAAAAGTGGTGGCTGAGGCAATTCCTATTTATGATTTTTATCTAAATTCTGCCGTAACTCGATATGGTCTTGAAGCTTCAGGAAAAAAGAAAATAGGTCAGGAACTCTTACCTATCTGGTCTCAAATTCAAGATGAGATTGTCCGCGCCCATTATATTAAATTATTGGCAAAAACCTTGGACGTTGATGAAACTGACATTCGTAATCAAATGTCAAAATTGAAGTCTAAAGATATAAAACAAGAAAATCAAACAGAAAATACTAAAATAAACGAAAATATTCTTGAAACTTATTTAGTCGAACTGGCACTCAAAGGAAATAAAATAAATGATTTACCGGAGTTGGCGGATTCATTTTGGATGAAAGTAGTTGAATCACTCAAAATTAATTCTATTTCAGAGCTTCCAGCCGAATTACGTTCAAGAACAGAAGAGCTAATGCTCCACGAGACTGAATATACCGACAAAGAATGGGTTAAGACTCTTAGTCGCTGGGAAGAGCAAAATCTCAAGCGTCAGCTACATCAGGAGACGGATACCAAAAAGATAAAGAACTTAAGTAACCAGCTTTCAGATTTGACAAAAGGGCGGGAGTAAGATAGACTCGAGAGCAAGCCTGGAGTTATTTGACTTGACACAGGTGCTATTTTATGGCTAAAACACTCAAAAAATCCAACTTACTTCTTTCTGCCGAAAGTGCCAAACTTCTGACCCAAGGTAAAAATCAGGGTTTTTTGACCACAGATGATATCTTAAAGCTCTTTCCCGATGCCGAAAGTAAAATGCCAGAGGTCGAAGAATTGTACTTTCAACTTCAGGAAAACAATGTCGATGTCTTTGAAGATTTGGAAGTGGGGGGTGTCCAGGAGGAAAAGGTCACAGCTGACATAGAAAAAGAAATTGAAGCCCTGACCAAGATAGAGGGAGTGGTTTCAACCGATCCTGTAAGAATGTATTTAAGAGAAATTGGCAAAATTCCACTTCTCAAATCAGCCGAAGAAATTGCCATAGCCCAAAAAATCGAAAAAGGAGACCGCAAAGCCAAGAAAAAGTTAATTGAAAGTAACTTAAGACTTGTGGTTTCTATTGCCAAAAAATACGTCATGCGCGGATTGTCTTTATTGGATCTTATCCAAGAAGGCAATCAGGGATTAATTAGAGCGGTCGAAAAATACGATTGGCACAAAGGTTACAAGTTTAGTACTTATGCCACATGGTGGATTAGGCAAGCTATCACCCGGGCAATTGCCGATCAAGCACGTACCATCCGTATTCCAGTCCACATGGTTGAGACTATTAATAAGCTGACCCGGACCCAGAGAAAATTGATGCAGGAACTGGGACGAGAACCAACACCCGACGAAATTGCCAAACAAATGGAAGATATGACGGGGCAAAGAGTCTTGGAAATTCAAAAAATTGCCCAAGCTACGACTTCTCTTGAGACTCCCGTCGGGGATGAGGATGACAGCATCTTGGGAGACTTCATTGCCGATACTTCTCAACCATCGCCAATTGAAGCCACATCCCGAGAGCTTCTCAAAGAAAATATCGAAGAAGTTCTGGCATCTCTTTCGGATCGTGAAGCCAAAGTACTTAAAATGCGCTTTGGACTGATGAACGAAAAACCCATGACCCTTGAAGAAGTGGGGCGTGAATTTTCAGTAACCCGTGAGCGTATCCGCCAAATCGAAGCCAAGGCTCTACGAAAATTAAGACATCCCTCGAGAAGAAAGAAGCTTCAGGATTATTTGGAGTAATAATTATTTCTTTTGTTTAGGACGGCGTTTAGCATCACGGGTAGCGATCATTATTTTCTTTGCTGCCAGTCTCTTGGCAGTTTTGTGCGAATGGGTTTTACCTCTTTTTCCGACTCCTGTATATCTCTTGGCCATACCTCTATCTTACACCATAATCACTTATTTAAACACACTACCTTAGATTCCAGCTATGGAGCGGTGGGAACCGGCTCGGAAGCCGGGGGGGATGATGGAGCAGGAGGTGCCGTCTCCACTTGACAATTACTACCGGTCCAAAACTGACCTGAAGGGCAAGAACCATATCCCGTAGGGGGATTGCTGGTAATATCCGAGGCTCTTTCGCAACCGCAAGCTCCATTTACCCAACTGACGCAGGTTCCGCCACCAGACCTACAAGCCGCTTCTTGAGACTCCCGGCCGGGACCGCTGTTTGAAGCTGGATAGGAGTAGGAATCCGGTCTTTCACAACCGCAAGCTTCATTTACCCAACTGACACAGGTTCCACCACCAGATCTACA
>CAYIGO010000037.1:0-6123 GCA_964362965.1 uncultured Gammaproteobacteria bacterium
TATTTAAGAACTTAGCCATTTCATAGGCAGCATTGGGAATGGCACCACCAAAAAGTCCGGAATGAACATTGGTTTTGGCCGTAGTATAGACTAATCTGCAATTAAATCCCCCCCGCAGGGATACTTCTATACAGGGATTTTCGCCTGCGATTTCCCCATCAGAAACCAGGACAATGTCGGATTTTAATTTATCTTTGTGCAATCTCAATAGGTCTGACATATCGTCATTGCCAGTTTCCTCATTCCCTTCAATTAAAAACTTGATATTGTATTTCAATTTCTTTTCTTGTGCCAATTTACAAACTGTATAAATATGAATTAAGTTTTGGCCTTTGTTGTCCACCACTCCCCTGCCTACCAATCGTCCATCAATCTCCACTAAATCAAATTGGTCACTAGGCTGAACATCGTAGTGCCCATAGATGAGGACCGTAGGTAGTGAGATGTTTGTAGTGAGAGAGCCAAAAACGACTGGGTTACAAGTTGACCCCTGAATAAACTCCACAGTAAAGCCAAACTTCTGTAAATATGCTTTTATCCACTCGGCAGTTTTGAGCATCTCGCCCTTGTATTGCGGATCTGTCGAGATACTTTTTAGCGCCACATATTCAGTCAATAAATTTTTGAAGTCTGAGGTCATCCAGTAGATGTTACCATATAGCGCTCAGAAGACAAAGTGAATTTGGTCCCGGATTTCTTGGCTTGTGTCCAATACATACCTTTCTTTTGCTTAGCTCTAGCATTGTTAGCTGCCAACCAATTTTTGGATTCGGCCACCTTGGTTCTTAAGCTAGATATAAGTGATCTCAGTGTCTCAAAAAAGTTTCGGTGATAAACCCCGGGGTTTACTACAGATTGCATAGTGGCTATCTGGACTTCTTTACCCAAATCACCCAATGATTTAGCCATCTTGTGGATATCCTCTTGGATAGCTGTGATTTGCTGTTTGACTTGTGTTTCTGCCTGAATAAAGAAAGTTCGCTCTTGAGTTAGTCTATGCTCATATTTCTTTCCTGCCTTGGTTTCACCTTCATTTTTGGCTTTCTCTAGATCAGCCAGTGAATACTGTTGGCCCGCTTTGAGGTCAACACTGGATTTTAGTCCCAGTTGCTCTGGTAGATCGTCAAGGAAGGCTTTCTTGACCTGGATTTTGGCTTCTTCTCCTACGTTCTTTGATAGTCCGCGTAAAGCCTCCGCAAAGCTGTCTGCGGGCATGTGGACTCTTTTTTGAGTATTATTACTTGCCATAGTTTGACTATAGGCCTATTATACCAGATTGTTCAAATACTCAAGGGTCTTAGCCCTGTTTTCAAGTTTGTGTACTGTTTTTATTTTCTCCAAAACAAATTCCATTTTCAAGTCCCTCTTTGCTTCTTCCAAAGC
This sequence comes from uncultured Gammaproteobacteria bacterium, assembly GCA_964362965.1. GTDB lineage: Bacteria > Patescibacteriota > Microgenomatia > CAZETR01 > Amesbacteraceae > JACRNA01. The sequence continues at coordinate 1,384 of CAYIGO010000037.1, forward strand.
GGTCGCTCGCAGACCCTCGGCATTAGTCTTCTTGGATTGTAAATATTGCTCTGTGGTTAGACCCAATTTGGTGATGTTTTCGGAAAGAAGTGACAATCTATGATTAGCCTCTTCTTGGGCTAGAATCTCTGGAATCAGAGCCGTGGTATTTTTGTCCAAGTATTCTAAGCCCTTGGCCTTATATTCAGACGGAAGTACTATCTCAGGGGCTTCACAAACTACGGCCACAAATTCCCAATCTTCATTCTCTTTGGCTTTCTTTAAGCTTATTTGCGGATAGAGAATGGGAGTGATTTTGTGAGTTTTCAAAGCTTTCTCATAAAGCTTAGGTAGCAAATCTTGGGCGGCATGTGAATAGAGATCGTTTTTATTCAAATTTTGTTCAACTGCTGATCTTGGAGCCTTGCCTTTTCTAAATCCCGGTAACTCAGCATTGGCGACAGCCTCTAATACTAACTTTTCGTATTGCTCTGAAATTTCCTTCCAGGTAAGTATCAGATCAAGCTCTATATTTCCATTTGGGAGGCGTTTCATTACTTTGTCAGAGTTGTCGTATCTAAAAATCGATCTCCAATTGCCAACTTATTGATGATATCCATTCCAGATATAACTTTGCCAAAATAGGTATATTCTTTATTTAGAAACTGAGCATCTTTTTTGGTAATAAAAAATTGAGAATCATTACTTTTTTCTTTGGGGAATTCAAGTCTGGCTACGCCAACACTACCGACGACAAAAGGTTCACTCGATGTCTCTGTGGGTAGATCTGTCTTGCCACCAGTACCATTTCCTAGAGGATCACAGCCCTGAACTACCCAGTCCTCAACTCTGTGCCAAGTCAGATTATTACAATATCCTGAATTGAATTTTGATAGAAAATTAGCCACAGTCTTGGGAGCAAGATCGGGTCTAAGCTCAATTACAAATTCACCTTTGGAGGTATTGATTTTAACCTGAGGTCTGAAATTAGTATTCATTGTATTGTTTGTTGGTGTTCCAGATGGACTGGCTGTCTCAACTTTGCCAGTAGGCAGACTCTTGTTGGTAAATTTTTTACTAATCAAGACTCCTGCAATTATAACCAAAATTACGACAATTACGCCTGCGACCAAATACCTATTATTTTCATCCATGCGCCGATAATACACGAAAATCAATCAATTGGCAAGCTGATCTGACGGTCTATGACCGGCATTTGCATAGAGCTTTCGATATTTGTAAAATTACTTAATTGATTTCTGATTTCACTCAAGTCGTCTGGGCTAGTAATATTTGAAGCAGGAATGGGTTTGTATGTTCCACTTCCTTCTGGATTTTGGACAGTAGCAGCTTGAAAAATTGGCAATTTTGCAATCAAGAAACCTACCACTAATATAAATATCATAGCAGGAATAGATAGCCAGACAGGACTAAGGCCGTGTGGTAGCTTCATAGAGTATTTGGGAGGCACTAGATAGTGCATCTCGGCTTTCTTTCAAATAACCCAAGAGATTTTCATATGACCAATAATTGGTGTCAAAGACAACCAGATTGCGCTTGGCTTCTGCAAGCTGAAGTTTTTCCAGATAAAGCTTGGCGTTGCCGGTAGTCATTTTGTCGGTAGTACCAATGTTTGTCAGGTTATCTTGGAGAATTTGCAAATTGTTTTTGAGGATAGTCAGCTTGGCTTGGTTTGCGAGCTTAGTAATTCGCTCGAGTTTTGCTTCCCAGTCGAGAGCAACTTTGTTTACTTCAGCCACAGTATCAGAATTCTTGATATTTTGTTCCCACAAGGTGAGTTCCTCATCCATAGTTTTTTCGCCTAAGCTATGTAAATACTCTAACAACAATCTGTTTCTTGATAACAATAAAGTTAGAGTTTTATTGACTGCTTCCTGACGGGTCGAACTCGTGCGGTATTGGCTATATTGATTCTTGGCAGTCAGATATTGCTTGGAAGCCATCTGGTAATCAGGAAAGGTTGATAAAACAAAAAGTAAAATCGGCAGCATATTTATATAATAACATTTATTGTGTGGGCCGAAGAGGACTCGAACCTCCACCCCTCGCGGGACAGGTTCCTAAAACCTGCGTGTATACCATTTCACCACCGGCCCTTACCGATAAATGTATTTTAACATTAAAAAGCCTCGACTCCTGCCCGTTGTCGAGGCTCAAGAATTATGTCGCCTCAAAAATTAATTTAAAGCCACAAAACCTGTACTTAGTATACTATAGGTTTATAGGTGTGTCAATGGTTCGATTTCACTCACCATTGATCCTGAGCTTGTCGAAGGATCAAGTCTCTGGACTTTTACAAAAATGCTTGGCCCAAAATAGAAATCAGAAAGGGCTTTTTGAAGCCATTTTTCCAATCGGAGAGATTTGATAGGCAAGCCTCTGAAATTGGATACTGATAACAATTTGTCAACTTTAAAGCCATTTTTGATGAGTAATTTTTGTAATGAAACCGGATGATGATTGACAAAGGGAATGGTCTGATTGCGGATGTTCACTGCCCGCCTTCTATCTATGGGAGCTGGTAATATTGGTTTTCCGGATACAAAGCTCATAATTCTAGATTTCAAATTCAGAGAATTGGCAAATTCAATAATAGCTACGCCATTGGGCTTTAATATTCGGTGAATTTCAGAAAGAACAATACCGGCTTCTGTCAGATGATGCATGACTCGAACCATGACCACCAGATCACAGCTCTGGTCAGGCAACTTTGTCTTTTGGCATGTACCGGCTAGAATTTTTATATTCTTAATTCCCTTCAAGTGAATTTTTGCAAAATTTCGCTGTTTTAGTGATGGCTCTACGAGCAGTACTTGCTTGGCATAAGAAGTCAGAAAGCTTGCTAGTCTTCCGTATCCCCCACCTAGATCTAGGGCAGTCTGAAAGTGCTGGGTACCCAAGAGATTCTTGAGAGCAATAATTTCGCTCTCATGCTCATAGTTTCTGGTTTTCCAATAATCCAGGTAGGAAAAATCGGGGTCATCATAAAAGTGTCCCATATTACTCGATGTCACTTAAAAATTGATTGACACCCTTGGCCCATGAGCCTTGGGAAGGAGGAGTGTATTTGGCCATAATTTTTTCAGGTGTGTCTAAGCCCTTATCTACATAATTCTTTTTTAGTCCCCGGGCCACTGTATCCATACCAACGACATACGACTCAAATCTGGTTACTAAGTCACCATAAATGCCATAGCCCCAACAGTTGTATGAATTAACGGGGATCTTTTTACAAAGATTTGATTCTTGCTGGGCAATGGCTGCCAGAAGTCTCCAATCGAGGCCGTATTTATCGGAAATTTCGACCAATTCTCTGGCGTGGGGAAGCAATGGAGACTTGTATTTCTGGAGGTAATTTGTGATAAGGAGCACTCTTCCGTCAGCCGAGCCAAACTTTAGACTCCAGGTGGGAACAGTGTCATCCTTGGGACTCAGGACTTGGGTTGTGTATACTACATCAGCTTTGGGGATAGTGGGCGCGGGAGTACTCAAGGCCAAGGTAAAAAAGGCAGCTACCAGAGTCAATGGAGCGCCTATAGCAAAGCCAGCTACCCACCATAATTTATGCATGCCTCTATTCTACCAAATTTTGATATTTGGTGTCGGGAGCGGGACTCGAACCCGCACGAAGCAAAAACTTCGAGAGCTCTTAAGGCTCTTGCGTATACCATTTCGCCACCCCGACAAGTTCTATTTAGGTGGACAATGAGGGACTCGAACCCCCGACATCTTCAGTGTAAATGAAGCGCTCTACCAACTGAGCTAATTGTCCATTATTAATGTGCGTTTGTGCGGCGAGAGGGAGTTGAACCCACACGTCCTTGCGGACACTGGCTTCTGAAGCCAGCGCGTCTGCCATTTCGCCATCACCGCGAGCTTTAAATATTTTATCACAGTTTGTTTACAATCAAATGGTATACGCTTATAATCGAGAGATGAATTGGTCACCAGATCTGTCATATGTGGTAGGATTGATTACAACAGATGGCAACTTATCCAAAGATGGTAGACATATCACTTTTGTATCAAAGGACATTGATCAGATTAATAATTTTATTCGAATACTAAATTTAGATTGCAAAATATGTACAAAGAAGGGATCCTATTCCAATACTAAACTCTATTATTATATACAGTTCAGTAATGTGATTTTATATCGCTTTTTACTTTCAATTGGTCTTATGCCAAACAAGACCAAAATAATCAGAGAGTTAGCCATTCCAAATGAGTATTTCGCAGATTTTCTAAGAGGACATTTGGATGGCGATGGTTATACATATTCGCATTGGGACAAGAGATGGACATCTAGTTTTCGTCTGTATACCATATTTATGTCCGCGAGTTTAATACATCTGCAATGGATTCGGATGAAAATACTTGAAATATATGGCATCTCTGGAAAACTAAATTATTATGGACGATCTGTATATTATCTTGTTTTTGCAAAAGTAAAATCATCTTTGCTTTTGAGGTTTCTATATTACAATAAAGATGTAACCTGTTTAAAGCGAAAGTTGTTTAAAATCGAATCAGCTTTAGGTATAATAAGCAAACAAGCCGGGGTGGAGAAACTGGTATACTCGCTACCTTGAGGTGGTAGTGCTGTAAAAAGCGTGCAGGTTCGAGTCCTGTCTCCGGCACAAAATTGATATAATATGTCTTGTTGCCGAGATAGCCAAGATGGTCAAGGCGCTTGTCTGAAGAACAAGTTATAAAGGTTCGAGTCCTTTTCTCGGCACT